>DASUWA010000036.1 GCA_036378675.1 Acidimicrobiales bacterium | reverse complement strand
CTCCTGGTCGACCCACTGGAGGCCGTTCGAGAGCTGCGGGGTGAACTGGAATGTGCCGGGCTCGTAGCCTCCCGGGAAGTAGCTCGGGTCGCATCCGCCACCTGTATTGCGCTTACAAGACTTGAGCGGGTCGACCAGCTTCTGCGCCACGCTGACGGTTTGGAAGTTCATTCCGAAGATCGCCGGAACGGGAGCCGCTTTCGTGCCGGCAGAGTTCATCCCGTCAATCTGGTTGAGTACTCCGTCGACCTTGATGTGATCGTACGCCTCGGTGTTCTCAACGAAGTCCGTGATGAAGTAGCCGTTAGGGTCACCGGTCGGGTTCGGGTGAGGGAAGGTGATAAGGGTCCCCCGGGTGTCGGTAAGCGTCGCCGGAATGATGTCGGCGTTGATCTCGGTGTTGAACGGATCATCGACGGAGTTCGGAGTGCCGTGACCTGCGACTTGAGCGTTGTACACGGGGTGCTTGTCCGCCCACGCCGTGTACAGCCCGGCGTCGTGGGCAACACTGAAGATCGAGTTGGTACGCAGGAAGTCGTTCGGAGCGACCGGCACGCACTTACCGTTTACCTTCGCGTATGCGAACTGCGCCTGATCCAGGGCCGCGTTCATCACCGGTCTCGTGCCGTTGGGGTTGCTGAAGGTGGGCGCACCGACATCGACATTCTCGAAGTATTGCGTCTCGACGCCCGGCGTCCCCGTGCAGTTCTGGATCCCGTTGGCGGTCTGCGCCGGCGGAGTGAACATGGTCCGGTCGTAGCTGTCGTCGTAGTACACCCCCGTCAGCTTGGGGTCGCCACCCGTCGCCAGGGCCATCAGACCGGGCGCGGAGTCCGAGGGTCGCGAGGTGTGCGCATTCGAGTAGGTGGTGCCGAAGTTGGCGAGATTGGCGAGGTTCGGACACTCGCTGTTGGCCTCGCACTGGCTGAGATCCGAAGCGTGCAGCCCGTCGACGCTGATCAGCAGCACGTGCTGGGTCGGCGCGACCTTCACGGCCGCGGCGGACCGCGTCAGGCCGCCGGTGAACCCAAGTATCGCGAGGACGGCGCCGGCGACTGCTGCAGTCTTCCAACGTGCAGGTCTTCTCAAAGCTGTCTCCCTCTGTCTGTCTTCCGGCGGCACGCGCTGATCCGCCATGGACCGCCGGCGTTTGTCATCTGATCCTTTACTCAGGAGGGAGGTTTGCGAACCTTGGGAAGATGGGGTGTTAAGCCGAAATTCGCGTTGGTTTCATCCGATATTCGTCCCTCCTGACCTTGACAATTCATCCGGTCACACGAGGTGGTCATCTGAGCGTGGTTTGGTGGTGACGTATCAAAGCCGGGTCGCCGTAACCTGCTGCCATGCTTCCGGCCGTTCCTGAACCTTCTCGTTCACCAGCCGGGACGGCGCCTCCCGAACTGGCCAAGCTGGCTCTTTCGACGTCAGCGACGGCCGCTGCCCTCGGAGTCGCGGTAGGCGCAGCCGAGCAATCCGTCATCCTCGGGGTGGTCTTTGCAGTCGTCGGCGCGGGCGTTCGGCTCGCAGTGGCCGCTTGGCGGAAGATTCGATCGCTGCCTGTCGAGAAGATCGACCCTTTCGCACTGCCCGAGCCCTGGCGGGGGTTGGTGCAGCAGGCGCTCGACGCCGGCAAGCACTTTCAGGGAGTGTCCCGAGCGTGGCCGGCGGGTCCGTTGCAAGACCGCCTTACATCGCTGGGTCCCGTAGTCGAAGCGGAGGTTCGGGGTGTGTGGGTGGCCGCTCAGCAAGGAGCAGCGCTCACAGGTGGATACCCTCCGGGATCCAAACGGGTCACCGCAGGCGACCTGTCAGCGGAGCTCGCCGCGTTACAGCAAGAGCGCTCCGAAGTCTCTGCAGCGGATCAAGCCCGGCGGGGCGAGCTCGATCGGGCGGAGCAAACGCTGGCGGCCCAGCTCCAAGCGGCGCGCAAGAGCGAAAGCACGGCCCACGCCGTCGAAGACCGCCTACGGATCCTGGTAGCCCGGCTCGATGAAACGGTCACTTCTGTGGTGGCCCTCACCGCCGCGCCGGGTGGAGCGGGAGACGTGGAAGGAGCGGCCGCAACCGTCGAGGGGCTGGCGCAGGAAATAGCTGCTCTTCAAGCCGGCATGGGCGAGGCCGCCCAGCTGCCAGGTGCGGCCGACCAGATCACGGGGCAACCGGGCATCCCTGGCACGCCTGGCGCCGGCGCACCATCTCCACCACCCAGGCCGTAGCATGTTGCCATGGGCATGATCGATGTGCTGCGAAAGAGGTGGAGGTACTTCACCGCCAAGACCGACAGCCGATTCGAGGCCGGCGCCGACCCGAAGATCCAGCTCGAGCAGGCGATAGCCGACGCCCAGGAGCAGCACCGGAGGCTCCTGGAGCAGGCTGCGAATGTGGTCGCCAACCACAAGCAGCACGAGCTGCAGCTCACCCGGGCGATGGAGGATCTGGAAAAAGTCCGAGCGTCGACGAAGCAGGCGCTGCTCATGGCGGACGAGGCATCCCGCAACGGAGACGCCGATAAGGCTCGCGAGTACAACCAGACCGCCGAGGCATTCGCCAACCGACTCGTCGCCACCGAGAACCAGGTCGAGGACCTGAAGACGCTGAGCCTGCAGTCGGCCCAGGCGGGCGACCAGGCGCGATCGGCCGTGCAGCAGAACGCGTTAGCACTCCAGCAAAAGCTCGCCGAACGACAGAAGCTTCTCTCCCAGCTGGACCAAGCGAAGATGCAAGAGCAGCTCAACCGGGCGATGAGCACCCTCAACCAGACCGTCGACTCCGAAGCTCCTTCGCTGGACCAGGTGCGGGCCAAGATCGAGGCTCGGTACGCGAAGGCGATCGGGACCTCTGAGGTCAGCGGCCAGACGATCGAGGCGCGGATGCTCGAGGTTCAGCAGGCAGCGATGGGGTCAGAGGCTCGATCGAGGCTCGATTCTCTGCGTGCCGAACTGGGGATCGGTTCGGCGGGCGCGCTCGGGACCGGGTCTCCGAATCAGGGTCAGCTCAGTGCTGCACCCGCGGGCGAGTCGGGCGCTGCGGCCGGTGGCGCCGAGGAGGGACAGGCCGCCGGAACGCCGGCGCAGGCCTCCGGGGAGCCGTCCGCCTAGCCGGAGATCTGAACGGGGGTGCCGAGGGGCAGAACCGCCGCCAGTCGCGAGATCTCTGCGTTGTCCATCCGCACGCAACCGTGGGTGACTGACCGCCCCAGGACCGAAGCATCATTGTTGCCGTGGAGCCCGATCTCGGCGTCCCCGCCGTCGAACGTGCTTAGGGCCTGAGAGTGCGCCGACAGACCGTAAGCGTAGGGTCCGTATGCACTGGATGGATTCGTGGTGTGCAACAGGACTCTTATGTAGAGCAAGCCTGTCGGCGTGGGCGTCGCCGAGGCGCCTATAGCCACGGGACCCGAGTAAACGACTGAGCCGAACCGAATGACTGTCATCCGGTGCTCGTGAAGCGAGACTTGGATGCGATACGGATCTACCAGCAGTTTCGCTGAGCCAGGAGGGATCCAGCCGCTGCTGCCGTTGGGGCGCTCAGGGAGGAGTACGCGCACCCAACCGTCGGGCCTGGCCTCCTCGACGAGGAAGGCCTGGGGGATCGGCTCGCTCGAAACTCCGTTCAAGAACCACGGATTGGGCAGGACCATCGCCGGGCGACTGGCCCCCGGTGCATAAATGGGCACCGAGTTGCCCTCCACGTCAGCGACAAGAGTGGTCCGAGGCACTGTTCCGATCCCGGATTTGCTTACCACTGCGGTGGAGGATGGAGAACTCTCCGTAAAGTCGGCGCTTGAAGAAACGCATCCTGATGCCAGCGTGACGGTCACGAGCAGGCATGCGGCTCCGGCGATGAAAGTGGCACAGCCTGTGGAAGCCTGGCGAATCTTCGAACACCACATGAACACGGGCGTAACTCTGGGTGTCGATCGCGTCGCGCAGTCCTCGCCTGGGTATAGAGAACCGGTCATTTGGCGGAGAAACCGGCGCGGCGGAACAGATGCGTCGACGTCATCGCAACGGAGGTCCAGATGTTTCGCTCCAGGCACGCAGTTCTGGGTGTCGCGCTCGCTGGTGGCTGCGCGACCTTGGGGTTCACGGCGGTTTCGTTCGCGGCAACTACTACCCCCAACGGCTACTACATCACGGTCAATCCGACGACTCAGCAACCCGGAAAACCTGTCACCGTCACTGGAAACGGCCAGTACAGCGCTTCGCCGTTTACCGGCGGACATTGCAACAACCAGCCGATAACGGTCACCGTCACTTATTACCCCGCAGGCTCGTCGAATCCAACGTCGACTACCACGACCGTTCCGTCGACCGGATCGACGACGTCGACGACGAAAGCACCATCAACCTCGACGACCTCGACCACGTCTTCGACAACCACAACTTCAACCTCGTCGACGAGCACTACCTTGCCGACGACCACCACCACTTCAGGTACGTCGACGACGACAACGTCAGCGGCTGGCGCCCAAACCACCCAATCCACGCTCGGCACTGCCGACGCGAAGGGCAACGTGACCGGCTCGGTGACCATCCCTGCATCGGCCGCTCCAACAAGTACCTCCGGGCAGCCGGCGACACTGCAGGCTTCTTGTCAAAACGGTGGGGTTACCTACGAGAGCAACCAGGTCGCCGTGACCGTTGATCCCGCGGCCCCGTCGGCCGCATCAGCCTCCGCCGCACAAGGCGATCCGAGTGGCAGCCTTGCTCCGCCCGCCGCACCGATTACCGGCACCCCGAATCTGACTGGGTAGCCCGCCGACCGGCTCTGTCTGCATCATCGGCGTGGGCCTCACGCATCGATCGAAGCGCGAAGCGCGGCCAGCCGATCTCGATCGATTGAGTACCAGACCCACTTGCCTCGTCGATCCCCGCGGACCAGGCCGGCTTCGGAGAGGATCCGCAGATGATGGGACACCGTGCCCTGGCTCTTGCCAAGCGGCTCGACGAAATTACAAACGCAGATCTCCCCGTCCGGGGCCGCCGCCAGCATCGACAGCAACTGAAGCCTCACCGGGTCTCCGAGCGCGTTGAAGCCTCGGGCCAGCTCTTCGGCGACGTCCCTCCCGACAGGCGCCGACAGCACCGAGGGGCAGCAATCCGCCGATTCGGCTAACGGGATCGTTGCGGTTCTTTGAGCCATCGGACTCTCCCATTGACAAACGTCATTATATCGACGATCATCATCGTATCGATGGCTGTCAATATTAGCAGGAGGTCCGGATGTCCCGGTTGCAGCTCGCTCTGAACGTTGCCGACATCGACGCGGCGATCGACTTCTACTCCAAGCTGTTCCATGCCGAACCGGCGAAACGGCGCCCCGGATATGCCAACTTCGCGATCGCCGATCCTCCGCTGAAGCTCGTACTTATCGAGCAACAAGACGGCAGGGGCCGCGGAACGGTTGGAGCCCTGAATCATTTGGGCGTCGAGGTGGGGACCCCGGAGGAGGTGCGTGCGGCGTCAGTTCGCCTCGCAGGTGAAGGGCTCGAGCCCGACGTTCAGGAGTCGACGACATGCTGCTTCGCCGTCCAGGACAAAGCTTGGGTCGATGATCCCGACGGCGCCCCCTGGGAGGTTTACACGGTTCTCGCCGACGCTCCCCAGGAG
>DASUWA010000035.1 GCA_036378675.1 Acidimicrobiales bacterium | reverse complement strand
ACCCGACTTGGGGCGAGGTGATCGCAGCGGCGATCGTCGCCTCACCCGGGGCGAGCCCCCCTGACCTCGCCGCCGTGCGGGCCTGGCTCGGCAGCTCGCTCGCCTCCTACAAACACCCCCGGCTCGTCTTTGAGGTCCGCGCGATCCCTCGCACAGTGGCGACCGGCCAGATCCAGCGAACGCTTCTGCGCGACGAGCTTCTCCCGCTACTCACCGCGAACAGGTGAAGAGATCCCCGAATCCTTCCGTAGGTACACGACGAGCCCGGCCGGGGTGGCGGGTGGGACTCCGGGGCCGGGCTCGCGGCGGCCAAGTTGTTGTGACTACGTGCCGCAATTAGAAAGATACCCGTCGGCGTTGAGAAAACACCGAGGTTTTCCACAGATTTGACCCGAAGTTGTGACGGGGTGGCATTCGGGTCGAAAACTGTAATAAGCTTCTAGCTTTCCGGGACGACCGCTGGAGGCCTAAAGACCGATGAGCGATCGCTACACGATCATCTCAGCCGACACCCACTCTGGCGGCAGCCACGCCCAGTACCGCGAGTATCTCGACTCCGATTTCCGCGACGAGTTCGACGCGTGGAGAGGCAAGTACCGCAACCCGTACAAGGATCTGAAGGACACCGATCTGAGGATCCGGAACTGGGATACCAAGCGCCGCTGGGCGGACCAGGAGCGCGACGGTGTCGTCGCCGAGGTTCTGTTCCCGAACACCATCCCGCCGTTCTTCCCGAGCTTCGTCCTGTTCGCCGCTCCCCCCGGTCCCGAGGATTACGCCCGCAGGCGTGCGGGAATCCGGGCTCACAACCGGTGGCTCGCAGACTTCGTCTCGGAATTCCCCACCAGGCGTGCTGGGATCGGGCAGATCTTCCTGAACGACATCGACCACGCCATCGAGGACGTCAAGTGGATCAAAGAGCACGGTCTTCGAGGCGGCGTCCTGCTGCCGAACATCCCTCCCGACGTCAAGTGGATCAAGCCTCTCCACCACCCGGACTACGACCCGCTGTGGGCAGTATGTCAGGATCTCGAGATACCGGTCTCCAGCCACGGCGGCACCGGAGCCCCCGAGTACGCCAAGACGCCGTCTTCGGCGGTGCTGATGATCGCCGAAGTCCCGTTCTACTCGCAGCGGCCGTTCCAGCAACTTCTCATCGGGGGCGTATTCGAGCGGTTCCCCCGGATCAAGTTCGTAATGACCGAAACCGGGTGCGCCTGGATACCGCCGCTTCTGCGCCGGCTCGACGACCTGCTCGCACGGATCCGCACCAATAAGGCGGTGGGAGAGCTGCGATTCAGCGACGACATGATCCTGCCCCTCTCGGCGACCGAGTACTTCCGGCGCAACTGCTGGGTCGGGGTGAGCCAGCCGACACCATCCGACGTGCTGGCGAAGATGGAGCTCGGCGGAGATCACTTCATGTGGGGCAGCGACTACCCCCACGACGAAGGAACCTTCCCGTTCACGCGGGAGCACCTGCGGCAGTTGTTTCACGACACCTCGGAAGCCGACCTTCGTGACTTCCTGGCCGGCAACGCGGCAAAGCTCTACGACTTCGATCTCGACGCGCTGGCTCCCATCGCGGCCGAGCACGGTCCCACCGTCGAGGAGCTCGGGGCGCCTCTCGAGGAATTGCCGGAGAACCCGAACGAGGCGCTGCTTCGGGCAGCCGCCGGCTAGACCCAGACTTAGTTGGATTTCGACGACACCCCCGAAGAGGCGGCGTTTCGCGGCGAGTCACACGCCTGGCTCGTCGCTCATGCAAAGCCGCGTTCGTCCGAAAGCCTTCCTCCGGCGACGCTCACCGACGCCTTCTCCGCCGAGGAACGCGAACACGTCCGACGGTCAAAGAAGTGGCAGGCGACTCTCTACGACGGGGGTTGGGCGGGGATCACTTGGCCGAAGGAGTACGGGGGAAGGGGCGGCACGCCGATCCAGGCGGTGATCTTCGCGCAGGAACAGGCGTGCTTCGACGTGCCGGCGGGGGTCTTCGCGCAGGGCATCGGGATGGCGGGGCCCGCGCTGATGGCTCACGGCAGCGAGTGGCAGAAGGACCGTTTCCTGCCACCGATGCTCCGCGGGGATGAAGTTTGGTGCCAGCTGTTCAGTGAACCCGGATCCGGCTCTGACCTCGCCAGCTTGTCAACGAGAGCAGAGCTCGACGGCGAACGGTGGATCGTCAACGGGCAAAAGGTTTGGACATCCAGCGCCCATTACAGCGACTACGGGATACTCCTTGCGCGCACCGGGGAGCAGGCGGATCGCCACCGCGGGATCAGTTACTTCCTGCTCGACATGCGCACGCCGGGGGTGGAGGTTAGACCGCTTCGCCAGATGACCGGCTCGGCGCATTTCTGCGAAGTCTTCTTCACCGACGTGGCCATCCCGAGGGAGAATCTGGTCGGGCCTGTCAACGGGGGGTGGGCCGTTGCGATGACCACGCTCATCAGCGAGCGAAGCTTGATCAGCCTTCTTGGTGGTGATCGCTTTCCTCGGCTTGTTCGGCTGGCCCGCTCGAGCCGGGTTACCGCTGACCCAACGGTCAGGCAGGAGCTCGCCGACCTGTACATCGGGTTCGAGATCGTCAAGTACCTCGGATGGCGGCAGATGACCGCGATGAGCAAGGGAATCGAGCCGGGACCGGAGAGCTCGGTGGCCAAGCTCGGGCTGTCTCTGCGACTCGGCCAGATGGGCGATCTGATCATGAGGGTTCGCGGCGCCGGCGGAATGGTCAGCAGTGAAGACCCCCACGTTGCGTACCTCGACTCGTTGTTCATCGGTCAGTGGTCGTCGCGCCTAGGGGGCGGCACCGAACAGGTCCAACGAAACATCATCGGCGAGCGCATCCTCGGACTGCCGCGGGAGCCGGGACGCTAGACCCGTAAGATCGCTCGGGTGACACAGAGGGTCGCCCCCTATGGAACCTGGGCATCGCCGGTAACACCAGAGCGGCTCGTAGAAGCCGTGGTGCGGCTCAGCCAGCTGCAGGTTCACGACGACAGCGTCTACTGGGTCGAATCGCGCCCCGCCGAAGGCGGGCGAGAGGTGATCGTGCGTGCGACGCCCCAAGGACACGTCACGGACGCGATCCCCGAAGGATTCAACGCACGAACACGCGTGCACGAATACGGCGGGCGCTGCTATGCGCTCCACGGTGACAGGCTCGTGTTCTCCAACTGGAACGACCAACGACTCTGGTTGAAACAGAATTCGTCCGCGCCGGTGCCGCTAACGCCCGAGCCACCCGAACCCGCGTCGCACCGCTACGCGGATCCGGTGTTCACCGCGGACGGAGGCTCGGTGGTATGCGTGCGAGAGCGGCACCTTCCGGGCGGCGAGGTGGTCAACGACCTGGTTGCGGTCCCCTCGAACCCGCGCGCCGGCCAAGAACCGCGCGTCCTGGCGGCCGGGCATGACTTCTACGCAGCGCCTCGCATTTCACCCGACGGAACCCGGCTCGCTTGGCTCACGTGGGACCTTCCCGATATGCCGTGGGAGTCGACCGTCCTTTGGACAGCCGGGATCGGCGGCGACACTGAGGTTGGCACGCCAGCACCCCTCGCCGGCGGTCCGAACGAGTCGGTAACCCAGCCGAGATGGTCACCGGCGGGGGTGCTTCACTACGTGTCCGACCGGACCGGCTGGTGGAATCTGTACGACGAGGACGGAACCGCACTCTGCCCCGTGCCGGCCGAATTCGGGCGACCCGACTGGACTTTCGGCGCGTCCACCTACACGTTCGTTGAAGACGGACCACTCGTCGCCGCATGGGGATCGAAGGGGGTGGAACACCTCGGTGTCGTGGCGGAGGGACGAGCGGAGCCACTTTCGCCGTCTTTTTCCTACTACTCATCGGTGGTTGCGGCGGGCCGGTCCGTCATCGCGATTGCTGCCTCGCCGACGGAGGCGGCTGCGGTCGTAAGACTCGACACGACCGGCTCGGTCGCTGGGGTCCTGCGCCGGAGCCAGGAACCTTTCCTCGAGCCGCCCGGCGTCTCCGTTCCTCAACCGGTCGACTACTCAACCGGCGGCGGCGACACGGCCCACCTGCTGTTCTACCCGCCGGCAAGCGCGGACTTCGTCGGCCCGGAGGAGGACGCGCCTCCTGTCGTCGTGTTCATTCACGGAGGCCCCACCGGTCAAGCGGTTCCGGCGTTCGACCGGGGCGTCCAGTACTGGACCAGCCGCGGGTTCGCGGTGGCGGATATCAACTACCGGGGGAGCTCCGGATTCGGCAGGGCGTACCGCGATTTACTGCAGGGCCGTTGGGGAATCGCCGACATCGAGGACTGCGCGGCGGCGATCGACTGGCTTCATCGCGAAGGCCTCGTCGACGGAACGCGTGCCGTGATCCGAGGCGGCAGTGCAGGCGGCTTCACGGTTCTGGCAGCCCTCGCCTTCACGAACGCTTTCGCCGCCGGGGCAAGCCTCTATGGAGTGGCCGACCTGGAGCTGCTCGCGAAGGACACCCACAAGTTCGAGTCCCATTACCTCGATTCGCTTGTCGGGCCCTGGCCGGAGGACGCTGACGAGTACAAGAAACGCTCGCCGCTGTACCACGTCGACGAGATCGCAAGCCCGTTGATCCTCTTCCAAGGTTCGGAGGACAAGGTCGTCCCGCCCGAGCAATCCAGATTGATGTACGAGGCGCTAACGGAGCGCGGCGTTCAGGCCGAATACTTCGAGTTCGAAGGCGAACAGCACGGATTCCGCAAGGCGGAGACGGTCGTCGCCGTGGCCAGGGCCGAACTCGACTTTTACCTTCGCGTGCTGGCTCTCTAGTCCTCTATCTTCAGGGCCTGCTTGGGGCACCGTTGTACGGCCTCTTCGACCTTCGCCCGCAGCTCCTCAGGCGGGTTCTCCTGGAGAAGGTAGAGGTAATCGTCGTCTCGCACCTCGAACACCTCGGGTGCGGCCGCCATGCACAAGGCATTGCTCTCGCACAAGTCGTAGTCGACTACCACGCGCATCGGTTACCTCCGCAAGAAACAACGTTTTCGGAAGCACCATAGCGGTTGGGCGGCTCCCGGGAGGACCGGCTACCCCCTAAGCCGAGGGCCGGAAATGGGTCTCGTTGAAGCTGCGAAGAGACGGCAGCGGGACGCCACCGGCCGTTCGACCGGGACCGATGACCGAAACCGAGGCGACGTCGACGAACGTCCTCCAGGCGATCTCGTCGCCGGCGGCGATCGCCCAGGCGACCGCCGCTTTGATCGGCGAGACGTGGCTCACCACGACGACGTCCTCCAACGCCGCTTCCTCCCAAAGCTCATCGCAAGCCTTGCGAACGCGGGCCGCCATCACAGCGATCGACTCGCCTCCGTCTGGCACGTACGAGAGGTCAAGGCTCCATTGCTTCCAAAGCTCGGGAGCCTCCTCGAGTCTCATCCCGTCGAACACCCCGTAGTCGATCTCGATCCATCGCTCGTCGACGCTCACCGGCGGTCCCAGAAGCTCCGCGGTGTCGCGCGCTCGTCCCAGAGGGCTGGTTACCACCCTGGCGGCGTTCCGCAAGAACGGCACCTCGCCCAGAGCCCGGGCCTGCCGGAACCCGAGTTCGTCCAGAGGGACATCCAGACGGCCCAGCAGCCGCCTGCCGGCGTTTTGGGCCGTGCGCCCGTGGCGAACCAGGTAAAGCATTTTGGCGACGCTACTCGGCGCCGGCCGCGACCGCCGTGACCTCGGTGGCGGTGTCCGCCACAGGTTCTTCTTCCAATTGCTCGTCCGACTCCGTGTCGGAAATTCTCCGGTCCCCCAGGTTCATCCAGCCGTACGCGGCTGCTGCGAACGCGGCCGCCGCGCCGAGCCCCAAGGCGTAGCGGGCACCGAGGGTTCCGCCCACGAAACCAACGATCGGGCCGCCGACGGGTGTCGAGCCCAGGAAAGCAACCGACCAGAGCGACATCACCCTGCCCCTCATCGACGGTTCCGACTCGAGTTGCAGGGTCGTGTTGCCCAACGCCAGGAACGTGACCGAGCACGCCCCGACCAGAAGTAGCGCCAGCTCCTCGAAGAGGAGAGAAGTGGCCAGTGCAGCGAGCAGGACGAACGCTCCGAACACCGCTGCGGTTATGACGAGGAACCGTGGTCCCTGCCGGCGGCGCCCGGCCACGACGAGACCTCCGACGACCGCGCCGGCGCCCATGCACGACGTCAGGTACCCGAACGTCTTGGAATCCCCGTGGAAGGTGCCCCCCGCCATGAGCGGCAGCGACGTCTGAAACTCGTAGGTGAGGCAACCGATCAACGCCATCATGATCAGCGCGTTCCGCACCACCGGGGTGCGGCCCACGTAGCGGAATCCCTCGATGAGCTGACCCCGCATCTGTGCGGTTCTCGGCGCGGGAGACAGATCGTCCTGATTCATCAGCGCGAGCGCGATAAGCACGAATCCGAACGACACGCCGTTCACTAGGAAACACCACCCGCTGCCCACCGTCGCGATCATCACGCCCGCTACCCCCGGCCCGACGGCCCTGGCGGCGTTGACCATCACCGAGTTGAGCGTCACGGCGTTGGCGAGCTGGTCTCGCCCGACCATCTCCACGATGAACGTTTGCCGCGTCGGATTATCCACGGTGTTGATCAGTCCGAGCGACACCGCGATGGCGTAGAGCTCCCAAAGTTGGAGATGCCCTGACAACTCGAGCCCTGCGAGCGCGAATGCCTGCAACCCGGCCAGACCCTGGGTGAAGAAGAGAATGCGGTACTTGCCGAACCGGTCGGCCACAGTCCCGCCGAGCGGGCCGAGGACAAGTATCGGGAGAGTCTGGAGCGCGATGACCAGGCCCACCTGGAAGCCCGAGTGGGTCCGGGTGTACACGATCCAGGACTGGGTGACGCTCTGCATCCAAGTGCCGACAAGCGAGACGCTCTGCCCCGCGAAGTAGTACCTGTAGTTGCGGGCACTCAGAGACGAGAAGGTTCGGGAAATGCGCAGACTCCTTAGCGTCGCTAAGAAGTCTACGCCATGCCGGCGTCTAGGGCGCGGGGTTTACGGAACCAGTATGCGACCGCACTGGTCGCAGGTCACCATCTCCCCGGGTGGGAGGTGCCGGATCCTGTCCAGCTCCGTGGCAGGAAGGGTGAGATGGCACCCGTCGCAGCGGTTCCCGGCCAGCCGGGCGACGGCCACACCGCCCAGGCGGGCCCTCAGCTGGTCGTACACCCGAAGTAGCTGGTCCGGCACCCGGGCAACAACCTGCTCGCGCTCGGCCGCCACGGCGTCCAGCTCGGAGTCGACGACCGATTCGGCCGCAGAGAGGGCGCCTACCGCTCCCTGTCGTTCCGCTTGAAGCGTGGAAAGTCTCGCCTGGATTTCGACGACCTGCCGATCCAGCGGTTCGAGTTCCTCGAGAACCTCCAGGATCGAGTCCTCGAGCTGCGAAGCGCGCTCCTTCAATGAGTCGACGTCGGCGGCCATCGCCTGCAGCTCCCGAGATGCAGAGACCTCGCCGCTGTACAGCCTGCGGTTGACCGAGTCGGCTCGCGTCTCGGTCGACTCCAGCTCGACCTCGAACTCGTTTTGCTTGGCGGCAACTTCGTCGCGTCTGCCGGCTGCCTCGGATAGCAGGGCTTCGGCCTCCGCAATGCTCGTTTCGATGCCTGCGAGGGCTGATCGCTCGGGGAGGTTCCGCCGCCGGTGGTCCAGCTGGTCGACACGGGTGTCGGCAGCCTGGAGGTCGAGCAGCGCTTGAAGGTCGGCGCTGCTCATGGTTCCAGGAAGTCAGTGGTGGTGGTGACCGGTTGGGGCGGTGGTGGGAGCCTGGGCTTGGTCTCCGCCGCCGTTTGGCGAGGGGTTGTTGTTTCCGTAGTTGCCACCGTAGCTGGGCGGGACCGGGTTGTAGTTGTTGAATGTGCCGTTGTGGTCGAGGGCGTCGTCTTGCACAAGCGATGGCGAGGTTATGTAAAGCGGTGCCGGTAGCTGCCCGTAGTCGGGCGGCACAAACTGCGCTAGCGGCTGGGCGGCCAGAGCGGCCGACATGAAGTCGTGCCAGGTGATCGCGGGGAATGTGCCTCCGTAGACCTGGCCGATGCCTCCGACGTCGCTCATGGGGACCTCCGCGTGGGCGCTGCCCATCCAGATCGTCGCCTCCAGTTGGGGGGTGAATCCGTTGAACCACGCGTCGACGGCGTTGTCGGTGGTGCCGGTCTTTCCGGCGGCGGGCCGGTCAGCGAGCGAGGCCGCGGTGCCGGTCCCGAACTGGATGACCGATTGGAAGGCGACTGTCGCCTCCTGGGCGATCAGTTCTGGAAGGACCCTGTGACCGGCGTCGGCTCCGTTGTAGACGTCGGCTCCCGAGCGATCCACGATGTGGTCGATGAAGGTTGGCCGGTGGTATACGCCGCCGTTGGCGACGGTCGCGTACGCAGCCGCCATTTCGATCGGATGCACTGCGACGCTTCCGATGACAATCGATGGGTAGGGCGGAAGGTTCGAGCTGATGCCAAGGCTGTGCGCCGTAGCAATCACGTTCCCGAGCCCGACCTCGTGGGCCAGCCGTATGAACGCGCAGTTGACCGAGAACGCAGTCGCCTGTTGCAAAGTTAGAACTCCGGCGCCGGTGTCGCCTTCGTCGTTGTGAGCCGGGTTGTTCACCAGGTCGTGGTCCGTCGGAAAGTTGATTGCGCATGGCGACTGGCCGTCGAGAGTGTCGAAGATGGAGTATCCCTTCTCGAGAGCGGCGAGAAGAGTGAAGATCTTGAACCCTGACCCGGGCTGGCGGGTGCCCTGGGTGATGACATCGAAGTGGTCCTGATTGAAGTTCGGGCCGCCGACCATGGCTCGCACCTTTCCGGTGCTCGGGTCAATGGCGACCATCCCTTCTTGAAACCCCCGGTTGTTGGCTGGTGTGTCGTGGGCGACTGTCGTCTCGGCAGCGACCTGTGTCGGAGGGTCGAGATTGGTGAAGATCTGAAGCCCGCCCTCGAAGACTGCCTGGTACCGCTGGTCATAGGTCCCGCCTAGAGGGCTGCTTGTGCCGAGCAACTCGGTCACCACCTCGCTCACGTAGTAGTCGCTCACCGCATCGGCGTGAACCGGTGGGACGACAATCGAGGTGGGCAGGGGCGACGCGATCGCCGACGCTTCTTGGGCTGCGGTGACATCCCCGTAGTGGCGCATCCTGTCGAGGACCTGAGCGCGCCTCTGGCGGGACTGTGCCGGCTGAAGGATAGGGTCGTAACCACTCGGGTTCTGGATCAGGCCGGCGAGCATCGCGGCTTGGGGAACGTTGAGCTGGCTGGCGTGCTCCCCGAAGTACGTGTTGGCTGCGGCCTCCACCCCGTACGCCCCGTTTCCGAGGTAAATGGTGTTCAGGTAAGCCTGCAGGATCTGTTCCTTGCTGTACTTGCGCTCGAGCCGGTCGGCAAGGACTGCCTCCTTGATCTTCCTGGAGAGCTTTCTCTCAGAGGTGAGATAGGTCTGCTTGACCAGCTGCTGCGCAATCGTGGACCCGCCCTGAAGCCCGGCTCCACCCGACGAGTCCGCCGCCAGGGCGCGGGCGATCGACGGGATGTCGAATCCGCCGTGGATGAAGAAGCGATGATCCTCGGTGTCGAGGGCGGCAGCGACCATTATCGGTGCGACCTGGCTGAGCGGAACGGGTTTGCGGGTTTGCGATGCGGTGAGAACCGCAAGGACCGTCTTTCCGTCGTCCGCGTATACAGTCGATCCCCCGAGGGGTGTGCTATCCAGCTTCGCAAGCGGAGGGATGGTCGCGCTGGCGGCATAGTGAAGCAGGCCGACTCCCACGACCGACAGCGCGCTGAGAGACCCGGCCAGCACGAGGGAAGCAGCACCTATGACTGCGACGAGGCGCCTCAAGGGGGACACGTAGGAACAACCGTACCCAGAGAGGCCATCGGCGAAGCTTGCCCGCGGCGGCAGAAGCTCTCCGCGGACCTAGCGCTCGGCAACCTCGAGCTTGCAGTCGAACACTCGCTCGAACAGCTCCCGCTTCCTTCGGAGACCCCAAATCTCCAGGTCGATGTCGTCATCGGCGTCCACGGTGACCTCTACGACACCCGGTCGAGCCTTGACGGAGACGTCCGTGACCGGCCCCCCGTGACTGCGGTCGAGCCCGTCCGCGACTTGCAGGAGCGCGACAAGCTTGTTGATCGTCTGTTTCTGGTCGGCGGAGAGGCGCGCATACGGCTCGAAGGATGCTTTGGGCGTTCCACGCTTATGAAAACGGCCCATGCACGCGAGCATGGCGACTTCGTCGGGGCTGAATCCTCTGAGCCGCCCGTTTTCGATCAGGTACGCAGTGTGACGCTCGTGCCCGTCCATGCTCACGTGCTCCCCGATGTCATGCAGGAGTGCAGCGAGCTCGAGGAGTTCCTTCTCCTGATCGCCAAGTCCGTGCAGGACCACGGTGCCGTCGAATAACTCGCCGGCAATGCGCGCGACCTTGCGGGCGTGAACTTCGTTGAATCCTGAACGCCGCGCCAGGCTCTTCACCGACTCACGGCGTATCGCTCTGGGGTCCGGGTCCCAGTCGGCGCGGCTGTGGTGCTGGATGGAGTCGAGAACCATCCCCTCGCGAAGCGCCCATTCGCAACCGATCATCGTGTCGAGTCCGGCAAGCTTCATAACTGTCGTAGCCACGAGGACACCAGCGGGGAGAAGATCCGCTCGGCGCGCTTCAACGCCGGGGAGTTCGGCACGTTCCGCCGAAGTCATCGACAGCAATTCTTTCGACAACGACTCGAGGTCGTCGAGCGACACCTTCAGCTGGTTGACCGACGAAGGAAGCGAGCCCCCCTGCCTGTATGCGCAAAGAGCAATCAGCGTCCGCAGAGTTCCGCTGCTTCCAACCGCCACGCGGGCTCCGGCATCCGCGATCGACGGCAGGAGAGGATGATGGATCCGGCTGGTCACCGCGTCGGCCACCCGCCTGCGGTCGGAACTGGTTGGAGGGTCTCCTCGGACCAGCCCGGCAGTCAACCGCGCAACACCCAGCTTGAGGCTCGCCGACCACGACAACCCGCTCGAATCCCCGATCATCAATTCGAGGCTGCCGCCGCCCAGATCCATGGCGAGCGCGGGTCCCGGATCAATCACTACGCTCGTGCGCACAGCATCGAAGACCAAACGGGCTTCGTCCTTGCCGCTGATCACCTTCACTTTTACGCCGGTCTCTTCCTCGATGCGGTCCACCACCGCCAACGAGTCGCCCGCCTCGCGAAGCGCCGACGTGGCGCAGGCCACGATTTCGTCGGCCCCGAGCGAGACGGCCAGCGCCTTGAAGCGGGCGATCGTCTCCACTGCCGCGGCTCCGGCTTCCTCGCCGACCTCTCCGTTTCTGGCGACCACGCTGCCCAACCGGAGCATCTCCTTGTCGCGGGCGAGCGGTTCGAAGGTCCCGTCCGGGTGTGCGTCCGCGACAAGCAGGTGGAACGAGTTGCTCCCGAGGTCCATCGCGGCGATCCGCACGCTTCGACCGTACCCTCTTAGCCGCCCGGGACTCGGGCAATGATGGAACCGGCCAGCGCGGAGACGACTACCTCAGCTTCGATCCAGGGGATTAGCCTGTGCCCCTGGTGAGGATGATCCGCCTTCTGCGCAAGGTCGCCTTCTGGGAAGCAACCTTCTTCGTGGCGCTCTGTATCGCGTGGGTCGTTTCGCTCACCGGCTACAGGTTCCACGGCGCGCGGGCGGCGGCCCTCATGGTCGTGGGTTTCACCCACGGCTGCGTGTTCACGGCGTATCTGCTGCTCGTCCTTCTGGTCCGCTCGAGAATGAGGTGGAATCTGTTCACCACCTTCAGCATCCTGGTGGCGGGTCTCATCCCAGGCGGGGGTTATGTGGTGGAGGCCTGGGCGCTCAGCGGTGCACGGGTGGAAGCGCTGGGCGAGGTCCTCGAACGGACTTGATCCGCTCATAACCACAGCAGGACGATTGTCCGGTCGTCATGGCAGCCCTGCCGCGAGAAGTCGGCCATCCGCGCGAGCTCCAACGGTGCCGGGCGGGCGGCAAACAGCGCTGCGAATGCAGGCGCCACAGTTGTCGGGCCATCTCGCCAAGGATCCCCGATGCCGTCGCTCGCGAGCACGAGAACCTCGCCTGGCGTCAAGTTCAGGGACGTGCGCTCCGTTTGAGGGTCGTCGGCAGGCAGGGCGGCGGTGCTGACGTCGACGGTTTCGTCGTCGTCGGCCGCGGCCCGGAACAGGTCTTTCCATGTCGCCCCGTCTGACTGAACAAGAAGAGCCGTGCTGTCGCCCACCCGCGCGACTTCCACCCGACCGTCGCGTTCCACGACCGCGAGCACGAGAGTCGTCGCCCCTCCCCCGGTGCAGGCTTGGTTGGCCGCACGTACACCTGCGACTACCGGGTCGTCGGCGTCCCCGACGGCGACCTCAACGGCCGTTCTGGCGGCAGCAGTTGCGGCCTGTCGCGACCCGTCGACGGAACCCAGGCCGTCCGTAACAGCTAAGGCCAGCCTCTCCTTGCCGGCTGACCAGGCGTAGCTGTCCTCGCTGGGCTCGCCGGCGAGGCGGTGCCTAACCCCGGCCACGCTCGCGGCCCGAAGGGTGCACCATTCGGTCGACCCGCCCGCTGCGCGGTACAGGGCTTCAGAAGCGTCCCCGTGAGCTGCGAGTCTGGGTTCCTTTTCGGCAGCCGAGGAGGGGCGCCCGAGCACCAGTGGGTCGACAGCCAATCGAGCAGTCAGTCGAGGGGGTCGACAGGAATCGCGTTCATGCTCGGCAACTCGGGGACGACGAGCTGTGCCGACCCGGTGTAAACGCTCGCCGAGGAGCTGACGATCGACTGGATGAGACCAGATATGAGCTCCGGAACCACACGGCTCGGCGGCGAGCCTTCGTCGGCAATGAACGCCCGGTTGGGCTTCGTTCCGGCAACTTCTGTGAGGATCGCCGGGTCGGCGTCCCCGAAGCCGAACGCAAGGATGTTCGGGTGGCGTTTCCAGGACGGGTCGGTGAGCCGGGCGAGCGCGGCTCTCCACCGCTCCGGGTCGTCGGTCGGCCTTCCGTCCGAGATGAACACGACCGCGGGCCGGTACCACTTGTCACCTCCCGCACGGCTCGTTTGGTAGTCCGACTCGATCTGCTGAAGCAGGTGATCGAAGGCCGCCGCGTAGGACGTTCGCCCCTGAGCTGACACTTCCGGGATCGCCTCCACCAAGCTCAGATCGCACAACGGGAGGACGGTGTGGGCGACGTCGCTGAAGGTGATGATCCCGAACCGGATGACCTCCGCGATCGCGGGGTCCTCCCCCACGCTGGACCGGAGAATCGGGAGCTCCTTGTTGACGCTGTCGATCGGGGCTCCGGACATCGATGCGGAGACGTCGAGGCACAGGTAGAACGGAAAGACGGCGTACCGCTCCTCGACGCTGACGTTGGCGGAAGTCATATCCAGGGTCACGCTAGCTAGATCCCGAGGAACGGAGCCACCGCCATCGCCACCAGGAACAACCCGAACGCCGCGACTGCGAGGTCAACCGCGGCGCACAACGCGAGTCGTTGGACATTCTCACCCGCACCAGCGCTTCCCTGGCCCGCGATGCCACGGACCAGCAGACGATGGGCGTCGAGCCACCACTGCAGCGCGATCCTGAGCCCGGCAGAGATCTGCCCCATGGCTGGGTCCGCCCGCACCGAGCCGGCCGGCGTCGTGCTCTGGCGTGTCACCGATCCGGGCGGGCTCGAACCGCGGGCGGCCGCAGATGAGCTCTGCGTAGGACCAGTCCCGCCCGAGGTGGACCTTCTTGTCAACCCACCGGACGGGTCGGACGAACCAGTCTTGACCACGAGGCGGGCAGGCCGTGGATGGTGCACTGAAGCCACGACCGGGCGAACGGTCACGTCGGTTGGCACATCGGTACGACCATCGTCGGAGCGACAGCTATCCATGCTTACCCGCGGCTGGGGTACGGCTGCCCGAACCGGACCACCGCCCTGGGCCGACCAGACGGAGTGCAGCATGCCCGCCGCGCCCAGCCCGTCCAGCACCGCTTCAAGAGCGGCCACCCACTCGGTCGGCGCCGGACGGCTCTCCGGCAGCTCCGTGCTGAGCCCACGCGCGCACAGGGCCCACAAGGGCGACGCCGGTCCGAGAAGCACCTCCCCTGCGAACCCGGGAGGAATAGGGAAGTCGATGCTGATCGACCCGCCCTGCCTCTGCCGCGCTTGAACGGGAAAGTTCGCCGCGCCGACGACACGAAGGAAGATCAGCGCCAACGAGTACCGGTCCGACGTGAGAGCCGGGTTTCCGCCGGGAGGAACGGCAGGGTCATCCCAGTTCGGAGTCATCGCCCGCCGGCGACCTTCGACGCTCAAACTTCGACCGTCCGCTCCGTATCGCTCGCAGTTGTCACAGTCGATCAGGAAGACTTCAGGCCCCCTCTGCATCGACCACAGGACGTTTTTGGACGAAAGGTCGCCGTGGCCGACGCGCGGTTCCAACCGGTCGAAAGCCTCGAGAACACGGGCGAGGGCGTAAACCAGGCCCAGGCGCTCGGCGCCGAAGGAAGCCGGAAGAGACAAGCCATAGGCCACTTCCCGGTAAGCCGGATCGGCAGTCAGGTAGCTGAGCGTGGCGAGTCGGGTGGAGCCGTCTCGGTGACGGACCGAAAACCGGCGCGGCGCCCTCGCGACGAGCACCCCGATCGCGTCTCGGGAGCGGCCGCCACTGGAGCCGCCGCGCTCGACGACTGAACCGGGCCAGGACGTCGAAGACCGCACCCTTCCGATCAGATCTGGATCGCCGGATTCGGGCCAGCCAACCAGGTCCTCGAGGTGGGCGTGGTTCGCCCGGTGGCGGTACTCCTTGAAAACCAGGTGCGGATGCAGCGGAAGTTCGAAGACCCGACCCTCCCCACCTTCCGCAAGCAGTTCGCCCACCCGGATCGCCTCCCGCGGCAACGACGGCGGCACGGACCGGGGAGCTTCGGTCACGTGGTTGAGACCCCGAGGAGGTTCCCGACTCCGAAGGTGATCCCCGCAGCGACGATCGCGACGACGAGCTGGCGAAGTGCGGACTGGGGGATACTTCGCCCAGCCAGCGCGCCGATCATCGCCCCCAGGGCGAGAGCGGCAGTGGCGCCGATGACAACCGATGATGTCACCGCGGCGGTGCCGCTGGCGAAGAACCAGGGAAACAGTGGCAGCAGCGCCCCGATCGAGAAAGAGATAAACGACAGAACCGCTGCTCGTTCGGCGGTCCCCGCCGCGTTCGGATCGATGCCCAGCTCCATCCGCGCGTGGGTGTCGAACGCGACGGCGTCGTTGGCCGACAGAATCCGGGAAACGGTGTCCGCATCTGTTTGCGAAAGCCCCCTGGCGCGGAACATGCCGGCAAGCTCGCGCCTCTCCGCTTCAGGCTCGTCCGCCAGCTCCTGGCGCTCGATCTGCAGCTCCCGCTGTGTGAGCTCATGCTGAGCGCGGACAGACACCAGTTCCCCGGCGGCCATCGAGAAGGCGCCGGCGAGAAGCCCGGCGACTCCCGCTAGCCGCACGGTGGAAGCACCCGGGGACGCGCCCGCGACACCGAGCACGAGTGAAACGTTGGTCAGTAACCCGTCGCCCGCACCGAGAACGGCGGCCCTCGCGCCACCCGCCTGGACGTTGCGATGGCGGGTCAGCCGTCGTGGGTCCCGGCCCGTCAAGAAAGCAGAGACGGTGCTGAGGGCAGACATGCCATCAGGTTAGGGCTCAGACGATCGAAGTCCGGTGTCCCTCCCAGTACTTGTCCCTCACCAGCCGCTTGTACAGCTTCCCGGTCGGAAGCCGCGGAAGCTCCTCGACGAAGTCGACCGAACGCGGGCACTTGAAATGCGCCAGATGCTCCCGGCAGAAGCGAATCAGCTCGGTCTCCATGCCTCCGCCCGCCCTGTCGGGATCCACAAGTTGGACGACCGCCTTTACCTCCTCCCCCAAATCCTCGTTCGGAACCCCGATAACCGCTGCGTCGAGCACCGCCGGGTGGGTGATAAGGAGGTTCTCCGTCTCCTGCGGGTAGATGTTCACCCCTCCCGAGATGATCATGTAGCTCTTGCGGTCGGTGAGGTAGAGCCAGCCCTCCTCGTCCACGTGACCGACGTCTCCTACCGTGCTCGACTCCCCGTCTGCGCTTCGGCTGTCGGCCGTCTTCTTGGGATCCCGGAAGTACTCGAAATTGGTCGCGCCGCGAAACCAGACGGTGCCATCGACTCCGGTCGGACACTCGTCTCCGTTCTCGTCGAGGATCAACAACTGCCCGAGCAGGCATCTGCCCACGGTCCCGGGGCGCTTCAACCACTCGTCCGACGTGCAGAAGGTCATCCCGTTGCCCTCGGTCGCCGCGTAGTACTCGTTGAGAATCGGGCCTAGCCAGTCGATCATCGCCTGCTTTACCGGAACAGGGCAGGGAGCCGCGGCGTGAATGATGGTCTCCAGCGACGAGGTGTCGTACTTGAGCCGCACCTCGTCCGGCAGGCGCAAGAGCCGGGTGAACATGGTCGGGACCATCTGGCAAGTGGTCACCTTGTATCTCTCGACAAGCCGAAGCCACTGTTCAGGGTCGAACCGCTCCATGATGACGGAGGTGGCGCCCAGGTTCAGCGCGAGGGACACGCTGCGTTGAGGTGCCGAGTGGTATAGCGGAGCCGGGTTCAAGTACATCATGTCCTCGCGGAAACCCCACAGATAACGGAAAAAGACCGTCTGATCCGGCTGCTCGCCGGGGGTTCCCTCGGGCAGCTCGCGGTATATGCCCTTTGGATGGCCAGTGGTGCCCGACGAGTACAGCATCGGAGCTCCCATCGATTCGTCCCGAACCGGTTCGGACGGGAACGCGGCGATCGACTGTTCGTAGGGTTCCCAGCCGCCCTCCTCGGAGATGAGACCCACCATGAACATGCGGCTCAGGCCCTCACACCGGGAAGCCGCATCCGATGCAGCCTGCTGTCGAGCCGCTGAACTGAACAACACTTTCGACTCCGAGTCGGTGACGATGTAGGCCACTTCTTCGGGTGACAGGTGCGAGTTGACCAAGGTGTAGTACAGCCCAGTCCGTTCGGCGGCGGCCTCCACCTCCAGCATCTCGGGGCAGTTCTCCATGTAGACCGAGATGTGATCGCCACGCCGCAGGCCCGCATCGCGGAGCAAATGGGCGACGCGATTCGCGCGCTCCTCATACTCCTTGAAGGTGAGTGTCGCCCCGGAGCCTGCCATTGTTATCGCGACCCGGTTCGGGTCCTCCTCGGCGTGCCGGCGTGCGTACAAGGGTCCCCCCGTCTCGTCTGGTTAGCCCATCTCGTTTCATGGCCACAGTACCCAAGTCCGCCTGATCGGCCTGTGCCCGTAACATTCTCCAGTCATGACCACGGCCACCTTCACCGCCGCTCGAGAGTTCCCCGTGCTGCACACGTCCGCTGACACGGCTTCCGAGGAGTTCCGCCGGAATACCGCTTCGCATCTCGGGCTGGTGGCCGATCTGAGGGAGAAGCTCAGAGTGGCAGCCCTCGGGGGGCCCGAGGCTTCGAGGCGAAGACACACCGACCGGGGCAAGCTGCTCCCGCGAGACCGCGTCGAGCACCTTCTCGACCCCGGCTCACCCTTCCTGGAACTGTCCCCTCTCGCCGCGAACGGGATGTACGGACACGAGTCTCCCGGCGCGGGGGTAATCACCGGCGTAGGGATGGTCTCCGGGCGACGGTGCGTGATAGTCGCGAACGACCCGACCGTGAAGGGCGGGACCTATTACCCGATCACGGTGAAGAAGCACCTCAGGGCTCAGGAGATTGCGTCGCAGAATCGTCTGCCCTGCATCTACCTGGTCGACTCGGGTGGGGCCTTCCTCCCCGCCCAGGACGAGGTGTTCCCGGATAGAGACCACTTCGGCAGGATCTTTTACAACCAGGCCAATCTGTCGGCCACCGGGATTCCGCAGATCGCAGCGGTACTTGGCTCGTCGACGGCCGGTGGTGCCTACGTGCCGGCGATGAGCGACGAGACGGTCATCGTCGCCAACCAGGGGACGATCTTCCTCGGGGGGCCCCCGCTGGTCAAGGCCGCGACGGGAGAGGTAGTCACCGCGGAGGACCTCGGGGGCGGCGATCTTCACGCCCGCCGCTCCGGAGTTACCGACCATCTCGCGTCCGACGAGCGTCAGGCCCTGGCAATGGTGCGAGCAATCCTGGCGACGCTTGGCTCTCCCCCAGCGCCGCCGTGGGACGTCCAGGATCCCGACGAGCCGAAGGTCGATGCCGATCAGCTTTACGGTGTCGTGCCGACGGACACGCGAACCCCTTACGACGTAAGAGAAGTCGTCGCCCGCCTCGTGGACGGCAGCAGGTTCCTGGAATTCAAGGCGGAATACGGACCCACTCTGGTGACCGGCTTCGCGCATATCTGGGGACATCCGGTCGGTGTCATCGCGAACAACGGCGTTCTCTTCAGCGAGTCAGCCCTGAAAGGCACCCACTTCATCGAGCTCTGTGACCAGCGTTCAATCCCCTTGGTGTTCCTCCAGAACATCAGCGGGTTCATGGTTGGCCGTGATTACGAAGCCGGAGGAATTGCAAAGCACGGAGCCAAGATGGTGACCGCTGTCGCCTGCGCAAGAGTCCCGAAGATGACGGTGATCATCGGGGGGAGTTTCGGAGCGGGTAACTACTCCATGTGCGGCCGCGCGTATTCGCCGCGGTTTCTGTGGATGTGGCCCAACGCCCGGATCTCAGTGATGGGCGGCGAGCAAGCCGCCTCCGTTCTTGCCACCGTCGCCGATCGCGATAGCACTTGGTCCGACGAAAAGGTCGAGGAATTCAAGCTACCGATCCGCGATCAGTACGAAAGGCAAGGAAATCCGTACTACTCGACCGCACGCATATGGGACGACGGAGTGATCGACCCGCTCGACACGCGGCGGGTGCTGGGTCTGGCCCTTGCTGCTGCCGGCGAGGCCCCGCTGGAACCGGTCCGCTACGGCGTTTTCAGGATGTGACGGTGTTCGAGTCCGCTGCGATTTCCAACCGTGGGGAGATCGCCGTCCGCGTCATAAACGCTCTGCGTTCGATGGGAATCAGGTCGGTCGCCATGTACACCGATCCCGACCGTGATGCACCTCATGTGCGCATGGCCGACTCGGCCATCCATATCGGTGGGCGCTCCGCCTATCTCGACGTCGACGCGGTCGTTTCCGCCGCCTTGGAGGCTGGAGCCGCCGCCCTCCACCCCGGTTACGGCTTCTTGTCCGAAAACCCCGCGTTGGCCGAGGCCTGCGAGCAGGCTGGGATCGTTTTCGTCGGGCCATCAGCGTCGGCGATCAGGGCAATGGGCGACAAGATCAACGCGAAGCGGCTCGTTTCTGAGGCGGGTGTGCCGGTGGTGCCGGGACGCGACGGCCGCTCGCTCGATGACGCCGGCCTCGCCGCGGCCGCCATAGAAATCGGCTTGCCTGTTCTGCTGAAGCCGTCGGCCGGCGGCGGGGGCAAGGGGATGCACCGGGTGGACCGCCGGGAGGGTCTTGTGGACGCCATCTCGGCTGCGACGCGCGAGGCGATCGCGGCATTCGGCGACGGAACCCTCTTGGTCGAGCGCTACATCAACCGGCCGCGGCACATCGAGGTCCAAGTTCTTGCCGACGTCCACGGCCGCGTCGTCGCACTCGGGGAAAGAGAGTGCAGCCTCCAGCGGCGTCACCAGAAGATCGTCGAGGAGTCCCCCTCGCCGGCGGTCGATCCCGACACGCGGGCAGCCATCGAGCAGGCGGCAATTTCGGCGGCGAAATCCTGCGGGTACGTCAATGCCGGCACGGTCGAGTTCATCGTGTCCGCGGATCGACCTGACGAATTCTTCTTCATAGAGATGAATACGCGGCTCCAGGTCGAACACCCGGTGACGGAGATGGTGCGCGATCTCGATCTGGTTGAATGCCAACTGCGGATTGCAGCCGGCGAAGCTCTCCCATGGCCAGATCAGAGCTCTGTCCCCCCGGCCCGGGGCCATTCTGTGGAAGCCCGGATTTACGCGGAAGATCCTCGCCGTGGCTTCCTTCCGGCGACCGGGACGGTCCGCGTTTACGCCGAGCCGTCCGCGACTGGAGTCCGCGTCGATTCCGGAATCGGGCTCAGCAGTGAGGTCGGCACCGGCTACGACCCGATGCTCACCAAGGTGATCGCGTTGGGAGCAACCCGCACCGAAGCGTTGGCGAAGCTGCGGCACGCCCTTGCGGACTTTGCTTTGGTCGGGGTCACCACCAACATCGGATTCTTGCGCCGGTTACTGGCTGATCCCGACGTTGTCTCCGGCCGGCTCGACACTGGCCTCGTCGATCGGGTTCAGGAGTCCCTTGCGGCGCCGCCGGAGGAAGGATGGGTGGTCGGTGCTGCGGCCATCGTCGCGGAACTTATCGGCTCAGCTCAATCCAAGGGGCCGTGGGAAGTGCTTGACGGATGGCGAATCGCCGGGCCCGCTCCACGCTTGTCGCGCTGGAGGCTGTTCGACGAGGCGGTCGAGGTTTCGCTTACCGGCAACCTCCGAGAAGAAGGCGCGGTCGATTGGGGTGCTGGAGAAGTCAGGGTTCGGGCGGTGATCGACGGAGACGTCTTGGAGCTGCAGATGGGCGGCTCGCTCGAGAAAATCACCTTCGCTGCGGAAGGCGACTGCGTCTGGATCTCGCATCGCGGTGACACCTGGACTGTCACCATGGAACGGGAGACAATCGATCACGCCGGCCCGGCGGGAACCGGGCCGGGCCCAGTGAGCAGCCCAATGCCCGGTACCGTGCTCGCGGTGCATGTCAAGAGCGGAGACTCTGTCCGGGCAGGTCAACCTTTGGTGACGGTGGAGGCCATGAAGATGGAGCACGTCGTGTCTTCCCAGATGGACGGCACGGTTACCAGGGTGCTTGTCGCTCCTGGCGAGTCCGTATCGCTCGGTCAGTCGCTCGCGGAAGTCACGGAGGAGGCACCCGCTTGAGCCTCCGCTCGCCCTCGGCACATCCCAAGGCGGGGTTGCCGCACGCGGTCGAGGTGTACGAGGTCGGCCCTCGTGACGGCCTCCAGAACGAGTCCGCGGCTCTGTCGGTCGAAACCAAGCTCGAGTTCATTGAGCGCCTGATGGCCAGTGGGCTATCGGTGATAGAGGCCACGAGCTTCGTATCTCCGAAGTGGGTTCCGCAGCTCGGCGACGCGGACGATCTTTTTCCGAAGCTGCCGAAGCGAGCAAACCTGCGCTTCCCGGTTCTTGTACCTAACGCGAACGGATTGGAACGAGCGGTCACGGCTGGCGCTACTCAGATCGCGGTCTTCGCGAGCGCGACGGAGAGCTTCGCCAAGAACAACCTCAACCGCAGCGTCGACGAAGCCCTGGCGATGTTCGAGCCCGTCGTGCAAACTGCGCGCTCAAACGCGATGTGGGTCAGAGGCTACGTCTCGATGTGCTTCGGTGATCCGTGGGAGGGAGAAGTTGCATTGGGTCAGGTCGTCGGCGTGTGCCGGCGCTTGGTCGACATGGGGTGTGATCAGCTGAGCGTCGGCGACACAATCGGCGTGGCCACGCCCGGCCACGTTCATGACCTTCTGGAGTCACTCGCCTCAGCCGGGATACAAACGGGGCAAGTGGCGGTTCACTTTCACGACACCTACGGCCAGGCGTTGTCGAACACGCTCGCCGCGCTCGAAGCCGGTGTCGCCACGGTTGACGCTTCCGCAGGCGGGTTGGGCGGGTGCCCGTACGCCAAGAGTGCAACCGGCAACCTGGCGACCGAGGACCTGGTGTGGATGCTGCACGGGCTCGGGGTGCAAACCGGGATCGATCTCGATGCGCTGATCGGAACCAGCGAGTGGATGGCCGCCCAGCTGGGCCGGCCGAGTCCGTCGAGGGTAGTGCGAGCGCTCGCGTCCGAACGCCAACAGAGAGAGAACTAGGCACGTGGAACTTTCACCCGAGCACGAGGCGCTGCGATCCACCGTCGAGCGCTTCGCCCGCACGGAAGTCGCCCCGGTGATCGGCGAGATTTACGAGAAGGAGGAGTTTCCGTATTCGCTCGTCGCGCGCATGGGCGAGATCGGGTTGTTCGGGCTTCCCTTCCCGGAGGAGTACGGCGGAATGGGGGGCGACTATCTGGCCTTCTGCCTCGCCCTCGAGGAGCTTGCGCGCGTCGACTCGTCGGTGGCGATCACCCTGGAGGCCGGCGTCGGACTCGGCGCTACGCCGATCTACCGGTACGGCACCGAGGAGCAGAAGCAGCGCTGGCTTCCCGACCTTTGCGCGGGCAAATCGCTGGCCGCGTTCGGTCTCACCGAGCCGGGCGGCGGCTCAGATGCGGGTGCGACACGGACGACGGCTCGCCTCGACGGTCCTGAGTGGGTGATCAACGGGACCAAGTCGTTTATCACCAACTCGGGTACCGACATCACCTCTGTCGTCACGATCACCGCGCTGACCGGGACGACCGAAGGTCGAAGGCCGGAGATCTCGGCGATCATCGTCCCGTCTGGCACACCGGGTTTCACCGTTTCGAAGAAGTACTCGAAGGTGGGGTGGCTCGCTTCTGACACGCGGGAGCTGTCCTTTTCGGACTGCCGGGTGCCGCAGGCGAATCTGCTCGGTGAGCGAGGCCGAGGTTACGCCCAATTCCTCAACACGCTGGACGAGGGGCGAATCGCTATTGCGGCCCTGTCGGTTGGTTTGGCTCAGGGATGCGTAGACGAGAGCCTTCGCTACGTCGATGACAGAGAGGCCTTCGGGCACAAGATCTCGGAATACCAGGTGCTCCAGTTCAAGATCGCCGACATGGAGGCTCGCACCCACACTGCCCGGCTGGCCTACCGGTACGCCGCCCGGCTGCTGCAGGCGGGCAAGCCGTTCAAGAAAGAGGCCGCGATCGCAAAATTGGTGAGCTCGGACGCGGCCATGCTGAACGCACGAGAGGCGACTCAGATCTTCGGTGGGTACGGATTCATGAACGAGACGCCGGTCGGCCGTTTCTACCGGGATGCGAAGATCCTCGAGATCGGCGAAGGAACTTCGGAGGTACAGCGGATGCTGATCGCCCGCGAGCTGGGGCTTCCCGCCAAGCCTTGAGGGTTCCCCCCCGGGCGCAGTTTCCTACTCGACGATCGCCGGGTACACCAAAGACTTCAGCTGACCGCGGAAGTTGAACGTGCCGGATGGGAGAAGCTGGGTCATGAACATCACGATCAGCTCCTCTACAGGATCAACCCAGAAGATCGTCGACGCCGCGCCTCCCCACATGAACTCACCCGGTGATCCGATCACACCGGTCGCCGCGGGTCCCTGCGAGACCGCCATGGTCAGCCCGAATCCCATCCCATCGAAACCGACCTCCCCGTAACCGCCCGGCAGAGCGAAGTCGGTCAGCGTCCCGCCTCCCGGGAGATGATTGATGGTCATCAGCTGCACCGTCTTGGGCCCGAGGACCCGGCGCCCCTCCAGCTCCCCGCCGCCTAGCAGCATCTGGCAGAAACGCAGGTAGTCGCCGATCGTGGAGATCAGGCCACCGCCACCCGACAGGAACTTCGGCGGGGTGCGGTAGCTGCTCGTGTCAGGGTCGTCGACGAGCACCAGCTCCTTACGGGCGTTCCTGCCATACATCGCCGCGAAGCGACCCATCTCGGAGTCGGGGACGTGGAAGCTCGTGTCGGTCATCGCCAACGGCCTGAAGATCTGCTCTTCCAAGTAGTCGTCGAAGTTCTGACCCGAGATGATCTCCACCAAGCGAGCGCAGACGTCGGTGCCGAACGAGTAAAGCCAGCGAGTTCCGGGCTCAAAGCGCAACGCCCACGTCGCTTGGCGGTCCACCATGTCCGCCAGGCTGTCGAAGCGCGACGAAGGCGGGCGGAGCCGTCCGTCCTGTGCCTCGAGGTTGAGGTCGGCGTTGTCCCGGCCGTATCCCAGGCCGGACATGTGCATCAGACAGTCACGGACGTTGATAGGCCGGCGAGCGTCCACCAACCGCCTCGAACCGTCCTCGGCCCGCTCGGCGACCTTCATGTCCTTCCACTGCGGGATGAACCGGGTCACCGGGTCGGTGAGCTGGAACGTGCCCCGCTCGTAGAGCGACATCAACGCCACTCCGGTGATCGGTTTGGTCATCGAGTAGATGCGCCAGATGGTGTCCTCGGCAACGGGGACGTTGCGCTCGCGGTCGGCCAAGCCCAGGTTCGAGAAATGCGCAAGCGACCCTCGCCTGATCACCGCCACCTGGCAGCCGGCAATCTTCCCCGGCTCCACGTAGCGCGAACGCAGATGCTCGTCGACTCGAGCGAGGCGTGCCGGGTCCATTCCGGCGGCTTCAGCGTCGACCTTCATCGGTTTCCCCCCAGGGATTGGTTGTCAACGCTAAGGAACTTAGCGTGTCAAACGATGGGACGGTCAAGGGGGCGCCTCGATTCCTGCTTCCCTATGGTCGTCACATGACCTCCCAGGCGTTCAGCCCCGGCCAGCTCGGCCCGGTCACGCTGCGAAACCGGATCATCAAGGCTGCGACCTTCGAGGGCGCGACACCGAAGGGGCAGGTGACCGATGCGCTGATCGACTACCACGTGAAGGTGGCCTCGGGAGGAGTCGGTATGAGCACCGTCGCCTACCTGGCGGTTTCGCCGGAGGGGCGAACGGGCCGGGGCTGCATAGTGCTGGGGCCTGACACTGTCGAGGGCCTTTCGAGGCTGACCGACGCGATCCACGCCGAAGGAGCGAAAGCCGCCGCCCAGATAGGCCACGCTGGTCCGGTCGCCAACCCCAAGTCGAACCGCGTGCCATCCCTAGCCCCGTCGCGCCACATCGGCGCGATGGGAACTGTCTCTCACGAAGTCTCCGAGGCCGGGATCGAGAGGATCACGGAGGACTACAGGAAAAGTGCGGCGACCGCCGTCCAGGCCGGCTTCGACGCCCTGGAGATACATCTCGGCCACAACTACCTGCTCTCTGCTTTTCTCAGCCCGAAGCTCAACAAGCGCAAGGACAGGTGGGGAGGGAACCTGGAGAACCGTGCTCGTTTTGCGAGGCAGGTCGTCGAGGCGGTCCGGGCCGCCGCCGGCGAGAACGTCGCCGTGACAGCCAAGCTCAACATGGCCGATGGTGTCCGTGGCGGTCTGTGGCTCGACGAAAGCCTTCGGGTTGCACAGATGCTCGAAGCAGACGGTCATCTCGACGCGCTCGAGCTGACCGGCGGAAGTTCGCTCAGCAACCCGATGTACCTCTTCCGCGGTGACGCGCCTCTCGAGGAATTCGGAGCGACGCTTCCACAACCCTTCCGATTCGGATTCAAACTCATCGGCAGCAGGTTCATGCCCTCCTACCCGTTCGAGGAGGCCTTCTTCCTTCCGTTCGCCCGGCAATTCCGCGACGCGCTCACGATGCCGCTGATACTCCTCGGAGGGATCAACCGGCTGGACACCATCGAACACGCAATCGACCTTGGATTCCCGTTCGTGGCAATGGCACGGGCTCTTCTGAGAGAACCCGATCTCATCAACAAGATGAAGAAGGGCTCGTCGAGCGAAGCGCTCTGCATTCACTGCAACAAGTGCATGCCCACGATCTACAGCGGCACACGATGCGTTCTCGTCTCGAAAGGGCCGTGAGTGTACGAATCGGATCTCGGAAGAGTCAGATGATCCGCCCGGGGTCACCGGTGTCGGTCACCACAGGCAGACCGGCGTGTTCCCAGGCCCGCATCCCTCCGGCCAGGTTGACGGCGTTGATGCCACGCGAGTTGAGCAACTGAGTAACGGCGTTCGAGCGGCCGCCGGTTCGGCACACGATCACCGCGGTCTCGGCTCGCACCTCGTCGACCCTTGATTCGACCTGGCTCATGGGGATGAGACGAGCCCCGGGCGCATGGCCCGCCATCCACTCGTCCGGCTCGCGCACGTCGATGACGACCGCGCCGGCGCTGACCAAATCCTCTGCGGCGATCGGCGTCACCTCGACCGCGATCGTCGGAGCCGACTCGCCCGTCGTGACCGGTAGGCCGGCCGCTGCCCAGGCTCCGTATCCACCGATGAGATCCGACACGTCTGAGAAACCGGCGTGGCGTAACAGGCTTGCGCCGACGACGGACCGGTAACCGCCGGCGCAGTTGACGATCACCGGTGCGTTCCGGTCGAGCTGGTCGAGCGAATCGACCAGCACGGCGAGAGGGATAAGTCGCGCGCCCGTCAGTGCGCCGGCCGCTGTCTCCCCCGGGTTCCTCACGTCGACTATCTGCAGGTCGGGCACGAGCCCGATGAGCTCGGCGAGCTGCTCGATGGTGACCCGGGAGCTGGCCTCGACCAGGTCGGGTCGCTCGACGAGAAGCTCACGCGGATCCTCGAGGTAGCCGATGACCCGGTCGAAACCGATCCGGGCGAGACGGACTCGGCTCTCGAGCGCGGTGGTCGGGTCACCCACCAACACGATGTCGCGATCGGGGTCGAGAACGTCGCCACCCCATTCGGCGAAGCGGCCATGCAAACCGACGTTGATTGCCCCTCCGAGATGGCCGGCCGCGAAGTCGTTCGGTTCCCGAGTGTCCAGCGGTACGGTGCCGGCGGCCACTCTTTCGAGCACCTCGGCGAGCCGGAGCCCCGGCGGCGGCTCTGTCTCGTCCAGTAACCGATGAGCCTGCCGGTTGCGCCGGGCGTCGAAGGAGAAATAATGAGGCCGCGCCGGCTGGCCTTCGGTCACCGCGGCCACGAACTGATCTTCCGTCATGGGTTGCAACGCGTAGTTCGTCCGGCGTTGCTCACCCACGGTGGAGCTCGTCTCACTCGACAGCTGCTTCCCGCAGGAGGATCCTGCACCGTGAGCCGGGAAGACCTTCGTATCGTCGGGGAGGACCAGGAACTGCTCATGCACCGACTGGTACAAGAGGCGCCCAAGTGTTTGCGCGTCGAACCCAGTGCCACCGGAAGCGAGGAGATCGGGCCGGCCCACGTCTCCAATGAATACGGTGTCTCCGGTCAGCACGCCGTAAGGGGTCCGGTCGCCGGGGTGCTCGTAGATCACGATGCAAATCGACTCCGGCGTGTGGCCGGGCGTGGCCCGGATCTCGAGAGAAATCTCACCCACGTCAATCCGCTGCCCATGGGCCAATGGCTCAATCGGGAAGTCAACTTCGGCCGCGTCGCCGAATGAGATCACGGCGCCGGTGGCTGAGGCCAGTTCGAGATGGCCCGACAGGAAGTCGGCATGGAGATGGGTCTCGATGACGCGTTCGATCCGAAGCCCATTCGCTTCGGCCTCTTCGACGTACACGCCTATGTCACGCCGTGGGTCCACGACCACCGCCCGCCCCGTCGTTTCGTCGCCGATCAGATAGGACGCATGCGACAGGCATCCCAAATAGTGCTGCGTGAAGATCACCTTTTGCCCCCTTTCGACGAAACGCACGTACTCCGAAAAAACATGAGGCGGCCGCCGGCCGTGGCCCCTTTTCAGCTCGGTTGGGGCACGATCCGAATGTACGGCTTCGGTTCCTTCCAGTCACCGAAGATCTGCCTTGCCTCTTCGTTCGAGACCGAGCCAGCGATGATGACGTCCTCTCCCTGCCTCCAGTTCACCGGGGTCGACACCCGGTGCTTGGCCGTTAGCTGCAGTGAGTCGACCACTCTCAGGACCTCGTCGAAGTTTCGGCCAGTGGTCATCGGATAGACCAGAATCAGCTTGACCTTCTTGTCGGGGCCGATGACGAACACGTTGCGTACGGTCTGGTTGTCTGCGGGGGTGCGGGTCTTGGCGTCCCCTGACACGCTGGCCGGGAGCATCCCGTAGAGCTTGGACACGTTGAAGTCCGCGTCGCCGATGATGGGATAGTTGGGCCGGGCCCCCTGGGTCTCCTCGATGTCGTTGGCCCAGGACTCGTGATCGTCGGTTCCGTCAACGGACAGCCCGATTACCTTGACGTTGCGACGTTCGAATTCAGGCTGCAGCTTGGCCATGTAGCCGAGCTCGGTGGTGCAGACCGGGGTGAAGTCCTTGGGGTGGGAGAAGAGGATCGCCCACGAGTCGCCGACCCAATCGTGGAACTTGATGCGACCTTGGGTCGTGTCTGCCTCGAAATCAGGCGCGGTGTCATTGATAGAAAGCCCCATTTGTGCCATTCCTCCTTTGCGGGTGGTCTTTTGCAGGCTGGCGCCCGCAACGGCCGAGCCGCGAAAAACGTAGCCGCGTGAACGCACGATCCAGCACCCGAATTGGCCCAATGTCAGGTGGTTAACCCGTGCTGTTTCTCCGCGGGAGCAACTTCCTTGCTCGGGATGTTGCGGCATCGATCACAAGCGCCAGACCGATACCCAACAGCCACACATCCTTCGCAACGGCCGAACCGCTATGACTTGGCCTGAGGCTGCCGTCTTCCCGCATCGATGGAGTTCTCGCGTAGAGGCCCACAAGCCCTCCAGAGAATGCCGTCAGGGCAGCGCCCGCCAGGCCAGGGCTGATCACGGGCGTCAGAAGCGCGGTCCCGAGAGCGATCTCGGCGCCCGCGAGCGCCTTGGTAAAGGTCTTGGGATCGACCGGCTCGACCTGGGGATACGCCGTAGACGCCATCCAATGGATGCCCTTGTGCACCTCTTCGTCGTCGGCATTCCATTTGTTGACGCCGGAGTTGAGGATGTACGCCCCGGTCGCCAAGCGTAAGGGAACGTGCCAAAGCTGAAATCGCATACTTCTCTACTACCCGTCACGGCAGCGTTGTCACCGCAGCGACCTGCGGATTTGTAGGCCCTCGGGGTTTGCCTACGCCAACTCGTCTTCCAGAGCCTCTAACAGTGCCGGCGCCAAGTCGGCTCGGCACATCACAAGGTCGGGTAGATACGGATGCGGTTGGTTGTACAGCAAGGGAGAGCCGTCGAGTCTCGAAGCGTGCATCCCGGCGGCCAGGAGCACGCCGACGGGGGCCGCAGAGTCCCACTCCCACTGACCGCCTGCATGAACGTACGCGTCGGCGTCGCCCCGTAGGACCGCCATCGCCTTGGCGCCCGCAGATCCCATCGGCGTCACCTGTCCGCCGATCGTCGCGGCAACCTTGCCGGCGAATGCCGGAGGGCGGCTGTCGCTCACCAGGATCAACGGACCTGCCCGCTCGGGACGTACGGTTTGAGCATGGGCGACCCCGCTCACGTAGACCTGGTTGTTCAACGCTGGTGTCGCTACCGCCGCGGCCGTGATGCCCTTCTTGGCCTCCCACAGAGCGACGTGAACGGCCCAGTCGGTGCGCCCCGGCATGGTGAACTCTCGGGTGCCGTCCAACGGGTCGATTATCCAAACCCTTTCGGACGTAATCCGGCCGGAATCGTCCGCCGACTCCTCCGACAGGATCGCATCCGCCGGCCGGATCCGAGCGAGTTCAGCGAGGATCAGCTTGTTCGACTCGCGGTCACCGGTCCGTCCGAGCTCCTTGGGATCCGGGCCGCTCCAGGAGCCTCTGACCTCGAGAAGTAATCGACCTGCTCGATCGGCCAGCTGCCCGGCGAGCACTGCATCGTCGGAGGAGTCGACGTCGGGAACGGTCACAGACCGAGTTCCGACAGCACCCAATCGGCCATTGCGCTCGGGCTTCCGTGGCCCGGCCTCAGGACGAGGTCTGCCTGCTCGGGTGGTTCGTACGGATCATCCACACCCGTGAATCCGGTTATCTCGCCGGCTCGGGCCTTTGCGTAGAGCCCCTTGGGGTCACGTTGCTCGCACACCTCGATCGGGGTATCCATGAAGATCTCGACGAAGCGGAGTCCGGCTTCGAGGTGCGCTCGACGCACCTGGTCACGGTCCGCTCGATACGGGCTCACCAACGAGACGACCGCGACCAAACCCGCGTCGGCAAAGAGCTTGGCGACCTCGCCGACACGGCGGACGTTCTCCGCCCTGTCTTCCGCGCTGAATCCGAGGTTTGAGTTGAGCCCGTGCCGGAGGTTGTCGCCGTCGAGCAGGTATGCCGGCCTTCCGAGCGCGACGAGCCTTCGTTCGAACTCGACCGCCACCGTCGACTTGCCGGACCCCGACAGGCCGGTGAACCACACGGTCATCCCGTTCGAACCCCGTTCGCCACGCGACACCGCGTTGGCATGCCAGACGACGTTGCTGTCCAGGTTGGCCTGCTCCGCCCCCAGGATCATCCCGGCGGCGACGGTCTCGTTCGTCGCCGGGTCGACGAGGATAAAGCTGCCCGTCGCGCGGTTACGCCGGTACGGGTCGAACATAAGTGGGGTTTGGACCCTTAGCCGAATGCGACCGATCTCGTTCAGCTCAAGACTGCTGGCGGTCGAGTCGCGGTGCAGAGTGTTCACGTCGAGGCGGTAGTCGAGGTGCTCGACTCTGACTGGAGCCTGGCGCGTCGTGTGCCGAACGATGTACCTCGAGCCGACGCCAAGCGACGACGTGTCCGAGAACCAGCAGACCATCGCGTCGATATCGGAACTGACGATCGGGCGGTTATGTGGGCGGCAGATCATGTCTCCCCGCCCTACGTCAATGTCGTCCGCAAGCTGGATCGTCACCGCTTCAGGAGGGAACGCCTCCGGACGCTCCTCCCCACCGGGACCGCGTACCGCGGTGACACGGGATGTGAACCCCGAAGGCAGGATCACCACCTCGTCGCCGGGCTTGAAGACCCCGCCGGCAACCGTGCCGGCGTACCCCCGGTAATCGTGCAGGTCGGCGTCGGTGCCGGACTGGGGCCGGATGACGTACTGCACGGGGAAACGAGCGTCAATCAGGTTACGGTCCGACGCGATGTACACCTCTTCGAGGTGGTGCAGAAGCGCCGGTCCCTCGTACCAGTCCATGGTGGCGCTGCGCGTGACGATGTTGTCGCCATGGAGGGCGGACACCGGGATGAACGCGAGGTCGTGCACCTCGAGCTTCATTGCGAAGGTCCGGAACTCGTCGCGGATCTCCTCGAACCGGTCCTCGGACCAGTCGACCAAGTCCATCTTGTTCACGCACACCACCAAGTGCGGGATCCCCAGCAGGGAGGCGATGAACGCGTGCCGGCGTGATTGCTCTAGGACACCGTTTCGCGCGTCGATCAGGACCAGTGCCAGATCGGCTGTCGACGCTCCAGTGACCATGTTGCGGGTGTACTGGATGTGACCCGGCGTGTCGGCGATGATGAACTTCCGCTTAGGCGTTGAGAAGTAGCGATACGCGACATCGATGGTGATGCCCTGTTCGCGCTCCGCCCTAAGCCCGTCCGTGAGGAGTGCGAGGTTGACATACTCGTCTCCCCGGTCACGGCTGGTTCTCTCGACAGCCTCGAGCTGGTCGACGAAGATCGCCTTGGAGTCGTACAAAAGCCGGCCGATCAGAGTGGACTTCCCGTCATCGACGCTGCCGGCCGTGGCCAGGCGAAGCAGCTCCGACACTAGAAGTAGCCCTCCTTCTTGCGATCCTCCATCCCGGCCTCGGAGATGCGATCATCCGCACGCGTCGCGCCGCGTTCGGTCAGCCTCGAGGCGGCGACCTCCGTGACTACCTCCTCCGCGCTGGCTGCGAGGGATTCGACGCATCCGGTGCAGGTTGCGTCTCCGATCGTGCGGAATCGCACGGTCGCCTCAAAGGGCTCCTCGCCTTCCATCAATGTCACGAACCGAGACATTGACAACAGCATCCCGTCACGTTCGAACACCTCGCGCCTGTGCGCGTAGTAGAGCGAGGACAGCTCCACCTGCTCCTCGAGGATGTACTGCCAGATGTCGAGCTCCGTCCAGTTCGAGAGGGGGAATACGCGGATGTGCTCACCCCTCTTGTGTGCGCCGTTGTAGAGGTTCCAAAGCTCGGGGCGCTGGCGTCGAGGATCCCACTGCCCGAAACCATCCCGAAAGCTAAAGACGCGCTCTTTGGCACGAGCCTTCTCCTCGTCACGGCGTGCGCCGCCGAATACCGCGTCGAAGCGCCCCTCGTTGATGGCTCTCAGCAACGTGTTGGTCTGCAGCCGGTTGCGGCTCGCCCGAGGTCCTTCGTCCTCGACGACCCGGCCGGCATCAATGTCGTCCTGGACGCTCGCCACGATCAGGCGCAAGCCCATTCTCTCGACTATCCGGTCCCGGAACTCGATGACCTCGTCAAGATTGTGTCCCGTATCGACGTGCATGACCGGAAACGGCAATGGTGCCGGCCAGAACGCCTTGGCCGCCACGTGGAGCATCACGACCGAGTCCTTGCCGCCGGAAAACAGCAGCACCGGGCGCTCGAACGTCGCCGCCACCTCGCGGATGATGTGGACTGCCTCCGCCTCGAGGGCGCGCAGGTGCGACAGCTCGTAGGTGACGGTCACCGCCCCATTGTCCCAGATGCCGGAGATTTATTACCAACCAAGTCAGGTTTTCGGCCAAGTCAGGTTTTCGGCCGCGTCAGGTTTTCGGCCGCGTTGTGCTCGCGGGCGTGCCGGCTGGCGGACCCGGGCCCCGGCCCGGGCGGGACGCGGCTGGCTATCGTCACGGCGTGCTACCTGATCCGCTGGACGAGTACCCCATCCACCAAAGCCCCCTCTCGATGTCGCGGGTTGCCACCAGCGACCGGAACTTCTACGACCGGAACTATTTCAACGCCTTCGATCAGTCCGGGCAGAACCTCCTGATCAGCGGCGGTGGCTACTACCCCAACGTCGGCGTGAAGGACGCGTTCTTCTCGCTTCGCAGAGGTGACCGGCAGTGGACCGTCCGGTTCTCCGACGCAATCGACCACCGCGAGCTGTCTCCCCACGTCGGGGGCTGGCGGCTCGAGATTCGAGAACCCCTCCACAAGGTGCGGCTGGTCTGCGAGCACGAGCGGCTCAGCGCCGACCTGACCTGGGACGGATCGTTCCCGTCGATCCTCGAAGAGCCGCATCTCCTGCTCAACGGTCGCCAGCGGCCGATACTCGACGCCCAGCGCTTCGCCCAGCTCGGGAGCTGGTCGGGGTCGATAGAGGTCGAGGGCGAAAGTATCGAGGTTGACCCGTCCAGGTGGCTCGGATCCCGGGACCGGTCCTGGGGAATCAGGCCGACCGGCGATGCCGACCCCCCCGGGCGCGAGGCAGACAACCCGAACCAGGGTTTCTGGTGGCTGTATGTCCCCATGAGATTCGAGACCTTCGCGCTCATGGTGATCCTTCAGGAGCAGCCGGACGGTTACAGGACGCTCAACGACGCCCGCCGGGTATTCGCCGACGGGACGGTCGAGCAACTCGGCTGGCCGCGGGTCGAGTTTCAGTACAGGAGCGGCACCCGCCATCCCGAAAAGGCGGCCATCCATCTGACCACCCCCAACGGCCGGCCGCTGGTGGTGGAAGTTGAGACAATGACCTTCCAGGCGCTCCACGTCGGCAGCGGATACGGTGCCGACCCAGAGTGGTCACACGGCCAGTGGAAGGGGCCGGGGTGGGTCGATTTCAGGACCTACGACTACGCCGATCCCGAGATCGCCGGCCGAGTCCCCTGGGGAGTCATCGACCACGCCGCCAGCGCCATGTGCGAGGGCGAGCCGGGCCTAGGACTGTTCGAGCACGCTTCGATAGGGCGGCACGACCCGACCGGTTTCACCGACTTCATGTCCGTCGCGCCGTAACACCTGCCCGAACGGGGCCCCAACCCCCCCGGCGACGAGGCCCCTTATTGGGCGCCCGCACGTGATTTTGGGCATGGCTTTAGACCTCAGGTGGGTCTAAATCCACACCCAAGCGCAAAAGTCACTCCCAGAAGTCCGGCGGCTGCGCACCACCGCTCCAGCGAGCGCGACGCCGCCTACACGTTGCGCCGGTAGCGCCCGCCGACTTCGAACAAGGCCTGGGTGATCTCGCCGAGGCTGCAGGCGCGCACTGCATCCATGAGGACCGCGAAAACGTTCCCCCCGTTGACAGCGGTCTCCTGCAGTCGAACCAGCATTTCTGGCCGCTCCGACGCGTGGGCCTCCTTGAAGGCCGCAAGCCGTTGTAGCTGGCTCTCTTTTTCCTCCTCGGTCGAGCGAGCGAGCTCTAGTTGGTCCGCAACTGCGTCGCCGGCGGGGTTGCGGAAGATATTGACCCCGACGATCGGCAGCGACCCATCGTGCTTTCTCTGCTCGTACAGCATCGACTCGTCCTGAATCCGCCCGCGCTGGTAGCCGGTCTCCATCGCACCGAGTACTCCCCCGCGTTCGCTGATCCGCTCCATCTCTGCCAGAACCGCCTCTTCGACGAGATCGGTCAGCTCCTCGACGATGAAGCTTCCCTGCAGAGGGTTCTCGTTGACGGCAAGCCCCCACTCCTCGTTGATGATCATCTGGATGGCAAGCGCCCTTCGGACCGAGTCCGCGGTCGGGGTGGTCACGGCTTCATCGAAGGCGTTCGTGTGAAGGCTGTTGGCGTTGTCGTAAATGGCGCACAGAGCTTGCAAGGTCGTGCGGATGTCGTTGAACGCCATTTCCTGCGCGTGCAACGAGCGCCCGGACGTCTGGATGTGGTACTTCAGCTTCTGCGATCGAGCGTTGGCTCCATACCTGTCTCGCATGGCAACCGACCAGATCCGCCGGGCTACCCGGCCGATGACCGTGTACTCCGGGTCCATCCCGTTCGAGAAGAAGAAGGAGAAGTTCGGCGCGAAGTCGTCGACGTTCATCCCTCTGGACATATACGACTCGACATAGGTGAACCCGTTGGCCAGGGTGAACGCGAGCTGACTAATCGGGTTCGCCCCCGCCTCGGCGATGTGGTAGCCGGAGATGGACACTGAGTAGAAGTTGCGGACCTGGTTCTCGATGAACCACTCCTGGATGTCGGACATCATCCGCAAGGAGAACTCCGTGGAGAAGATGCACGTGTTCTGCCCTTGGTCCTCCTTGAGGATGTCGGCTTGGACGGTTCCTCGTATCGTGCGCAAGGTTCTCGCCCGAACCTCGTCCGGATCGTCCTCTGGATGGCGCGCGAGTTGGTCATCGATGGCGGTGTTGAGGAACATCGCGAGGATCGTGGGGGCGGGTCCGTTGATCGTCATCGAGACGGACGTCCGCGGGTCGCAAAGATCGAATCCGCTGTAGAGCACCTTCATGTCGTCGAGCGTCGCGATCGAGACCCCCGAGTTGCCGACCTTGCCGTAGATGTCAGGGCGCAGATCGGGGTCGAATCCGTAAAGGGTCACCGAGTCGAACGCAGTCGAGAGCCTCGTCGCCGGCTGTCCTTCGGAAAGCAGCCTGAAACGGCGGTTGGTACGGAAGGCGTCGCCTTCGCCGGCGAACATCCTGGCAGGGTCCTCGGTGTCACGCTTCAACGGAAAGACACCGGCGGTATAGGGGAAACGGCCCGGAAGGTGCTCGAGACGCAACCACCGGAGCAACGCTCCATCGTCTTCGAAGCGCGGCAACGCGACTCGGGACACAAGCGTCCCGGACAGCGATTCCCGCCGATGATCGTCGGAGTCGTACAACTCCACGGTTGACGGCCAATCCTCGAGCAGGGTCCTGCTCTCGTCGCTGAGCTCTCTCTCGGCATCGCCGGCGAGGGCTCGTGCCTGATCAGCCGCCTGGCCATGACCGGCACCTTCTAGGGCTTCAGCCGCGGAAGTCAGCTGCTGACGACGGCGGGCACGCTCTACTTCCAGCTTGGTCTCTTGCCGGTAGTCGCGAACCGTCTCCGCCACCTCGGCGAGGTAACGAGACTTCGAGGCCGGAACCACCGCGTGGATCTTCGAGGAGACACGAGCGGGCGCCCCGGGGTCTGAACTGAGCACGCCGGCGCTGACCCGAAGCCCGAGATCCGCCAGCCGGTCGAGAAGGTAACGGTAGAGGGCGGTGACCCCGTCGTCGTTGAACCTCGAAGCGATCGTGCCGAACACGGGCAGGTCGTCGCGCGCGACTCCCGGGAAGTTGTCGGTGCGAGCCAGTTGCCGACGAACGTCCCGGAGCGCGTCCTCGCCGCCTCGCCGTTCGAACTTGTTGATCGCGACCGCGCCGGCGAAGTCGAGCATGTCGATCTTTTCCAGCTGGGAGGCGGCGCCGAACTCCGGGGTCATCACGTACAGGGACACGTCGGCCAGCGGGACCACGCCGGCGTCGCCCTGGCCGATGCCGGGCGTCTCCAGGATGACCAGGTCGTATCCAGCGGCCTTCGCGGTGGTGATGATGGCCTCGATGCCGTCGGGCAGTTCGCGGGCGCCGCGGGTGGCCAGCGAGCGGAAGAAGACGTGCTCGCCGTCCAGGGCGTTCTGCCGGATCCGGTCGCCGAGCAGGGCGCCGCCGCCGCGTCGTCTCGTGGGGTCCACGGCCAGGACCGCGATGCGGAGCTTGTCCTGCTGGTCGGTGCGGAACCGGCGGACCAGTTCGTCGGTGAGCGAGGACTTGCCGGAGCCGCCGGTGCCGGTGATGCCGAGCACGGGGACGTTTCTGGCGCCGGCCGCGGCGGTCAGGGCGGCCTGGTCCGGTT
>DASUWA010000034.1 GCA_036378675.1 Acidimicrobiales bacterium | reverse complement strand
CCACGCCCGACGGCCGTGGCTACTGGCTGGTGGCGTCCGATGGTGGGATCTTCAACTACGGAGATGCTGGGTTCTTCGGATCGCATGGTGGGTCGCACCTCAACAGCCCGGTGGTGGGCATGGCTGCCACGCCCGACGGGGGCGGCTATTGGCTGGTGGCGTCCGATGGTGGGATCTTCAACTACGGAGATGCCGGGTTCTTCGGATCGCATGGTGGGGCGCACCTCAACAGCCCGGTGGTGGGCATGGCTGCTACGCCCGACGCAGGTGGCTATTGGCTGGTCGCCTCCGATGGTGGGATCTTCAACTACGGAGATGCCGGGTTCTTCGGATCCCATGGTGGTTCGGCACTCAACAAGCCGATCGTCGGGATGGCTGCAGCGCCCGGGGGCAGCGGTTACTGGCTGGTTGCCTCCGACGGTGGCATCTTCAACTACGGACCGAACGCCACGTTGTATGGCTCGAAGGGCGGCCAACCGTTGAACTCACCGATCGTCGGGATGGCCAGCGCCGGCTGACGATCACGGGCCCCTGCAGCGCCGGCTATCTGGTGCTGCAGGGGCTCAGGCTCCGGCGCGTGACGGCCATCCGGTCAACCGACCGGCTCGGAGCGCGTTCCGGACCGCCTTGACGTGGTCGAACCCGGCGTTCGGATGTCGTAGGCCTGATCGGGAGTTGCAGAGGCGTTCGCTTGGTCGAACACGTGGCGAAATTCGAAGGCAAGGAAGATCTCATTCAGCCCTCGGAAAAGAGCCCCTAAGCCGACCCAAAGGATCAGCAGGGTGACCGACCGCTCGAGGGAGTGAACCGCCCAGAAAGCGATCGCGATCGTCGCTGCTCCCGCGACCAGTCGCAGCCACCAAAGATCACCGCGCCGAGAGGCCAGGGATTCGCCCACCTCAAACGCGCCGAGGACGAGCAGGTACCAGCCGATCAGATCCGCCAGAACCAGAAATGTCTCCCTCGGCCAGGCGAAGGCGACGACTCCTCCTCCAATAAACGCAAGGCCGAGCAAGACGTGCGCCCAGGTCAATCTCGGCGCGATGGACGCTATTGCGAACTCTGTACCGGCGGCTAAGAACAGCACGATTCCGGTGAGGATTGCTATGGACCACACCGAGGTGAGGTTGAACTGGAGAATGGCGAGCGATAAGAGAATCCACGCACTGCCCGTGATGAGCATTACCCACCAATAGCGGGTCGCTTCAGCTACCAACCGCCCGGCCATTGATCGCATAGCCATGGTTGTCACCCCCTCCTATTGGCCGGCGACTATCGATTGAGCCGGCCTGAGATGGCTGATGGGATTGTCCCACCGAGGTCGACCTAGAGCAAGGGCCCCAGCACCCGGTATCAATATGGGAGCAGGGTGTACCGCTTATCCCGGGCTGGGAACGGACAGTTCGACAGCGTTGTCGTGAAGCACCAACGCCTGATCGCGGGTCGCGAGATTCTTCGCCTCGACTAGGTAGTCGAGTGGCCGGGGCAGGGCCTCTATGTGTGGCCAGTCCGAACCGAAGATGACCCGGTCGGACCCCATCCATTCGACGACCGACTCCAGGTCGTCCTCCCAGAACGGGTTGATCCAGACATGGCGCCGGAACGTTTCCACGGGGTCATCTCTGAACCAGCCCGGCGTCTTCTTGGCCTGCGAGCGAAGCTTTCGGAACAGGTCGGGAATGAACTCGGCGCCGTTCTCGACAGAAGCAACCCTCAGGTTCGGGAACCGGTCGAACATCTTCGCGAGGACCATGGACAGCAGGAAATCGTGTGCCGCCTTTTCGATGGCGAAACCCTTGATCGATGGGCCGAAGCCCTGTCCCTTGAAGCTCGCGGAGAAACTGTCGTCGGCGTAGCCATCCGACGATGCGCCGCTGTCACCGGCGTGGACCACGACGCCGACGCCTGCTTCGTTGACGCGGGCCCAGAAAGGGTCGAAGAAGTTGTCGAAGGGGCTCATCCGCCCGGTATCCAGAGTGGGTGCCGCCGGTCGCAAGACGATCAAGCGGGCACCGTTGGCGATCGCTTGTTCGAGCTCGGCCACCGCCCAGTCGAGATCGGCGAGCGAAAGGTAGGGGGCAGAGATGATGCGGCCCTGGTAGTCGAACGTCCAGTCCTCGAGCAACCACCGGTTGAATGCAGAGAAGGTCTTGCACACAGCCGTCGGGTCGTTCTTGAGTAACTCCTCGTAGATCATTCCAAGCGTTGGGAAGAGGAAGCACCCTTCGAGCCCCTGCTCGTCGAGGACCTTCACGCGCGCCGCGGGGTCCCTGTACTCGGTCCTGATCGGCTCGTGGTCTTTCAACAACTCGAGCGGGTTGACCCGATTCGGGTTGCCCCGGAAGTAGTCGCTGAGGCAGCCGGGTTTGGCGATCGGGTCGAACGTCGCATTCGCGACAGCACGGCTTACCCTTCCGCCGACGACGTGGTACTGGCGGCCGTCGATCGTCGCCCATTGAACGCAGCGCGGGCCGTCCGCGGGCGACAGGTGCCGGGTGAAAGCGTCGAGGGCCTCGTAGTAGTGGTTGTCGGCGTCCCAGACGCGGACCGTTCCAGCATTCATTGCAGCCAATAATAGAACTCGTTCTGCTTCTTGGGCAGGTGGGTGTCGGCTGCTCGGCCGGTGGCGGGATGGGTACATCTGAGAAACTTGTCTCGTGACCGATGCAACGGGATCCGAGAGGGCCGTACCTCGGATTGTGGTGGGCGTGGACGGATCGCCCCCGAGCATGCGGGCGTTGGCTTGGGCGGCCGCCGAGGCCCAGCTTCGTGGCGTGGCGCTCGAGATCGTTCACGCTGGGTTCGCACGCGAAGTGGCCATGGAGGCCTTGGCCCCGGACATGCTTCCCTACGAACGGTCGGTGCTCGACCAGGCCGTCGCCCAGGCCCGGGCCTTGGTCCCTGGCCTCCTCGTTACGGGGCGGACGTGCGACCCGCCCGCCGGCGCCGCCTTGATCGCGGCGAGTGAGGGAGCCGACATGCTGGTGGTGGGGTCGCGGGGCCTGAGCGGGCTCAAGGACATCACTCTGGGGTCGGTTAGTACCGAATGCGCCCACCATGCGCTATGCCCGGTCGTCATCATCCGGCCAGATGAGGCACCGGGGGACGATCCGGTCGGCGCTTCCTACGCCCGGACAGCAGACGACGCCTAGCTGAGATCACGAACCGCCCGGACGCTGATCTTCGGATCGAAGGCTGCGTCGCGTCGATGACGTCCACGCGAGGTACAACAGGGGGAGGCTGACGGCAGCGATGACAATTGCCCAGGTGGTGAGACCGGCTGGCAGCACATCCACGGCGAAGAACTTCCGCACCGGAGTGAACGGGAAGAGCAGCACTATGCCGACGGAGACCAGACCCAACAGCAGGCTGCGCCTCCAAGTCACTGGCAAGGCGGAAAGCAGGAGCACGCCGAAGCTCAGAATCATTGCAATCAATAGGGCGGAGGTGCGCTGATCTACAAGCGATCGACCCTGTTCTCGCGCCAGCGAGTATCCGGCGAAGACGGCTGCTGCGAGCACAATGCCCGCGGGCACCGCGAAGCGGAGTACACGATCGATGAAGCCGGGCACGTACCGTCGTTGATTAGGGGCGAGGGCGAGGAAGAAGGATGGGACACCGATAGTCAGCGAGTCGATGATGGTCAGGTGCCGTGGAAGGAAGGGATACGGCCACACCAGGGCGCTGACTCCGATAGCGAGAACCGTCGCCCACACCGTTTTGGTGATGAAGGTGTTGGCGACTCGCTCGATGTTGGCAATGACTTGGCGACCCTCTGCGACGACGTCTGGGAGCGTTGCGAATCGATCGTCAAGTAGGACGATCTCTGCCACCGCCTTGGTCGCGGGCGTCCCCGAGCCCATGGCGATACCGATATCGGCGAGCTTCAGGGCGAGAGCGTCGTTGACACCGTCACCTGTCATCGCCACGGTGTGACCTCGCATCTGCAGGGCTTTGACCATCGCTTCTTTCTGACGGGGCGTCACCCGTCCGAACACAGAGTGGGTCTCCAGCGCGGAACCGACTCCATCGTTGTCATCGGGGAGTGAGCGAGCATCGATGGCGTTCGCCCCGTGGAGACCTGCCCGCGCCGCGACGGTTGCAACCGTCTCCGCGTTGTCACCGGAGATCACCTTGCAACTGATGTTCTGCTTGGCGAAATACGCAAGAGTGTCCGCCGCGTCCGAGCGGATTCGCTCTGAGAGAACGACCAAAGCTACGGCGCGAACCCGAGGCGGAAGTCGCTCGCCGTCGAGTTCGCCATCGGACCGGGCTAGCGCGACCACCCGCTCGCCGGTCGCCGCGACCTCGGCGGCACGTGACAGGGCCGGGTCGGCGTGGTCGCCAGACAGGATTATCTCGGGCGCGCCGAGTACCCAGATGCCGTGATCACCGAAGTCTGCGGCGCTCCATTTGCGCGAGGAAGAGAACGGCACCGCGCCTCGACGCCGCCACCCGGTCGAAGAAGGAAATGCCTCGCCGATCGCTGCAAGCGTCGAGTTGCGGTTTTCGTCTTGGGCGAGCGCTGCGAGTGCCGCTTCTGCGACTGCCTGCGCTTCGCCATCTACAGTCTCGATGCGATCCAACCTGATTGAACCGTCGGTGAGGGTCCCGGTCTTGTCGAAGCAGACCACGTCGACGCGGGCAAGTCCTTCGACCGCCGGAAGCTGCTGGACGAGTACCTTGCGCGCTGCGAGGGTTACGGCTGCCACGCCGAAGGCGATGCTGGTGAGCAAAACCAGACCCTGCGGGACCATGCCGACCAATCCGGCGACCGCGCCGCTAACGGCGTCACGCCACCCCGACTTCGTCTGCAACTGACTGAACACCAAGAGCGCTGCCGCAGGCGGGATGGCCCAACTGATATAGCGCAACAATCGGTTGATCCCGTCGATTAACTCCGAACGAGCCGGCGAGAAACGCTTCGCTTCAGAGGTGAGCTTGCGGGCGTAGGCCTGCTGGCCGACTGCAGTCGCTTGGTAGAGGCCCGATCCGGCCACGACAAAACTCCCCGAGAGGACCCGAGCTCCCGGGCTCTTGTCCACGGGATCCGACTCGCCGGTCAGTAACGACTCGTCGATCTGGAGGCCCGTGCTATCGATGACCTCGCCGTCGGCGACGATCTGGTCCCCGGTCCGTACGTCGATCAGGTCATCGAGCACGACGTCGTCGATCGCGACCTCGCCGAGATGCCCATCGCGGATTACCCTAACGCTGGGCGCACTGATGATCGACAGCCGGTCCAGCGTTCGCTTGGCCCGGACCTCCTGGACGATTCCGATCAAGGCGTTCGTCACGAGCACGATGCCGAAAAGAGCGTCCTGCAGGCGACCTGCAACCAAGATGACAGCGAGCAGCGCTCCGAGAATGAAGTTGAAGCGGGTCAGCAGGTTTGCCCGCAGGATCTCCCCGAGAGTCCGGCTGCCGGGCTCGCGACCTCCGTTGACCTGACCGAGGGCCACCCTGTGCGCCACCTCGTCGGCGCTCAGACCCTGCCTTATCACGGAGTGACCCTGTTCTGTCACTGTGTATCACGCACCTCGCCTGTGGGGAGGTCCAACGGCCCGGCAACATGAGAAAGGCCCCGCCAAAAAAAGGGGGCCTTCTCGGTGGTCGGACGCGGTGTCGATCCGCGGACCTCACGCTTTTCAGGCGCGCGCTCTACCAGCTGAGCTATCCGACCGCGGTCCTGACGGGATTTGAACCCGCGGCCTCCGGCTTGACAGGCCGGCGTGCACTCCAAACTGCACCACAGGACCTCGCTACATCGACCCGAATGCGGGATGACCCGCGAATCGAGCGAGGGGTCATGCTATCAGCCGCCGTCCGGGTGGATCACCGGAGGGGGTCGGTCCCGAGCTGGCAGCAGCGACCCCCGGCCCACTACTCCTTGCGGGCTTTCCGGCGGCCGAGAAACCGGATCGGGTCGTACTTCACGTCCACCACCCGTTCCTTCATCGGGATGATGGCGTTGTCCGTGATCTTGATGTGCTCCGGGCACACCTCGGTGCAGCACTTGGTGATGTTGCAGTACCCGAGGCCGCGTTCGTCCTGGGCCATCTTCCGCCGGTCGAGGGCGTCGTTGGGGTGCATGTCGAGCTCGGCGTAGCGGAGGAAGAAACGGGGACCGGAGAACGCCTCCTTATTGTCCTCATGATCACGGATGACGTGGCACACGTCCTGGCAAAGGAAGCACTCGATGCACTTCCGGAACTCCTGGGACCGCTCGACATCAACCTGCTGCATCCGGAACGGCGCCGTCGGCTGGTCTGCTTTAGGGGTGAACGCCGGGACCTGCGCCGCCTTTACGTAGTTGAACTTCACGTCCGTCACCAGATCCCGGATGACCGGGAACGTCCTCATCGGTGTGATCGTGATGGTCTCTTCCGGTTCGAAGCTGGACAGTCGCGTCATACACATCAGGCGAGGGCGCCCGTTGATCTCTGCAGAGCACGAACCGCACTTTCCTGCCTTGCAGTTCCAGCGGACCGAGAGGTCGCCGGCGTGCAGGGCCTGGACGTGGTGCACGGCATCGAGCACGACTTCGCCCTCGTCGACCGGAACGCTGTAGTCGACGAAGTCTCCTCCGTTCGAGTCTCCGCGCCAGATGCGGAGCTTCAGGTCGTAGGTCAATGCGCTTCCTCCAAAAGGGCCGCCAGCTCTGGCGGCGGTACGGGAAGGGGCTGCTGGCGAACCGTGACGTGGCCGTCCCCACCGAGCTCGAGAACCAGGTTCAGCTTTCCCCAGAAATCGTTGTCGGTCATCGGGTAGTCGTCCCGGGTGTGCCCGCCGCGGCTCTCCTTGCGTTCGAGGGCCGCCCTGGCGACGGCCTCGGACACGACGAGCATGTTGTGGAGGTCGAGGGCCAGGTGCCATCCGGGGTTGTATTGACGGTGGCCCTCGACGCTCACCGACGCGACCTTGTCCTCCAGATCGCGGATGCTGTCCAGCGCCGCCTTCAGCTCGGTCTCGTTGCGGATGATCCCTACGAGGTCCTGCATCACTTCCTGGAGCGCCTGCTGTACCGAGTAGGGGTTCTCGCCCGCTTCCGCCTTGAAGGGTGCCAGGTCAGCCGAAGCGGCGGCATCGATATCAGCCTCTGACACCGCCGGCCGGTTCGCACCCACGTCTTTCGCGTACGAAGCGGCGTACTCGCCTGCGCGTTTGCCGAACACCAGCAGGTCGCCGAGCGAGTTCCCTCCCAGCCTGTTTGCCCCGTGCATACCGCCGGCGACCTCCCCTGCGGCGAAGAGACCCGGGACCTTCGACATTGCGCTGTCCGCGTCGACCTCGACGCCTCCCATGACGTAGTGGCAGGTCGGTCCGATCTCCATCGGCTCCTTGGTGATGTCCACCTGGGCGAGCTCCATGAACTGGTGGTACATGGACGGGAGACGCTTCTTGATGTAGTCGGGGCTGCGCCGGCTGGCGATGTCGAGGAACACGCCTCCGTGAGGAGACCCGCGGCCCGCTTTGATCTCGGAGTTGATCGCGCGAGCGACCTCGTCGCGGGGGAGAAGCTCAGGTGGCCGCCGGTTGTTTCGCTTGTCGGTGTACCAGCGGTCCGCCTCTTCTTCGTTGTCGGCCGTCTCGGACTTGAAGAACTCCGGGATGTAGTCGAACATGAACCGGCGGCCCTCCGAGTTGCGGAGGACGCCACCATCACCGCGCACCGACTCCGTGACCAGGATGCCGCGCACCGAGGGGGGCCAGACCATGCCGGTCGGGTGGAACTGCACGAACTCCATGTTGATGAGGCCCGCTCCTGCGCGAAGTGCCAGCGCGTGGCCGTCGCCGGTGTACTCCCACGAGTTCGACGTGACTTTCCACGACTTTCCGATCCCTCCGGTCGCGAGGATCACGGTCGGCGACTCGAAAAGTACGAAGCGCCCGGACTCTCTCCAGTAGCCGAACGCGCCGGAGATCCGCTCTCCGTCCTTGAGCAGTTGGGTGACAGTGCACTCCATGAACACGTCGATTCCAAGTTCGACGGTGCGCTGCTGAAGGGTCCGGATCATCTCGAGCCCGGTGCGGTCTCCGACATGGGCGAGCCGGGCGTAGCGGTGACCGCCGAAGTCGCGCTGGCTGATCAATCCATCCGGCGTCCGGTCGAAGAGGGCGCCCCACTGCTCGAGCTCCCATACCCTCTCGGGCGCCTCCTTGGCGTGCAGCTCGGCCATCCGCCAGTGGTTGAGGAGCTTGCCGCCGCGCATGGTGTCGCGGAAGTGGACCTTCCAGTTGTCCTCCGGGTAAAGGTTGCCCATGGCCGCGGCGATGCCTCCCTCGGCCATGACCGTGTGTGCTTTGCCGAGAAGGCTCTTGCAGATCACCGCGGTCTTCGCGCCGGCGTCATGGGCCGCAATCGCCGCCCGTAGTCCGGTGCCGCCGGCGCCCACCACGACGACGTCGTAGGAGTGACGTTCGATCTCGTTCATCAGAAGAACCTCGGATCAGTGACCGTGCCGCTCGCCACCAAACGGATGTACACGTCGGCCAGGGCAACGACGACGAGGCTGACCCACGCAAGCTCCATGTGCCGTCGGTTGAGGGCAGACACCCATCCCCACATCCGGTAACGGATCGGGTGACGGGAGAAGTGCTTCAACCTTCCGCCGATGATGTGCCGGCACGAGTGGCAGGAGACCGTGTAGAGCGAGAGCAGGACGGCGTTCGCTAGAAGCACCAGCGTCCCGAAGCCCATGTGCCCCCACTGATCGTGGGTGTTCCGGAAGGAAACAATGGCGTCATAGGTGTTGATGGCGGCGAACAGGACGGCGATGTAGAAGAAGTAGCGGTGGACGTTCTGCAGGATCAGCGGAAAACGAGCTTCGCCCGTGTCCTTTTTCCTGGGCTCGGCCACCGCACACGCCGGCGGTGAGGCGAGATAGGCCCGGTAGTAGGCCTTCCGGTAGTAGTAACAGGTGGCTCGAAAGAGCCCCGGGAAGGCCAGGATCAGGATGGCCGCCGAAAACGGCCACCAGGTCCCGATGATCCCGACCGTCGGCGCGTGAAAGACGTGTGAGCCCGCCCGAGCATGACCGCACACGCTCGCTATGCATGGCGAATAGAGGGGCGAGATATAAGGACGGGAGAAATAGTCGGAATTCTGGAGAGCGGCCCAGGTGGCGTAGACGATGAATGCCAGCAGAACGCCCCCAGAGGCAAGCGGGCTGAGCCACCACGGATCGGTGCGCAGGGTTCGCTCTGGAATGGCGGCCCGGGCGCTCGTGGTCGGCGCCGGTGGGCTGACGACTGGAGCTGCCATCAGGTCCTCTCACTGGATGGATACGGAACAGACTTACGGTAAGGCAGGCCGAACTACAGGTAAAGGATCGGTTTCCTCTCGTAACTATAGGAACAGGCTATAAATAGGCCGTGCAGCTTCACCAGCTCCGCTACATGATCTGCGTCGCAGAGGAACGCCGGTTTACCAGGGCGGCAGCCCGCCTGCACGTTGCTCAGCCCTCGGTGAGCAGCGCCGTCTCGGCGCTGGAGCAGGAACTCGGCGCTCCGCTTTTCCATCGTGAACGCAACGAGGTGACCCTCACAGGCGCCGGCGAGGTGTTCCTGCCGTGGGCGCGCCAAGTGCTCGCCGACTGCGAGGCCGGGGCTGACGCAGTGCGGGACCTGCTCGGCCTGCGGCGGGGCAGGCTGGCCCTCGGTTCGACGCCGAGCCTGACGACCAACCTCCTGCCGCCGGTCATCGCCGCCTTCCACGACGCCCATCCCGGTCTCGACCTGATGCTTCACGAAGCCGGGTCGCAGGATCTGGTCGATCGATTGGAAAAAGGGGAGATGGACTTGGCGGTGGTCATCCTTCCCGTCAATCGGCCGTGGGTGCAGACGACCGAACTCAAGGAAGAGGAGCTTGTACTGGCCGTCAACTCGGCTCACGATCTGGCGGAGCGGAAGGCCATAAGGATCACCGACCTCGAGCAGACCCCGTTGGTCATGTTCAAGGACGGCTACGACCTGCGGGAGACCACCCTCGCGGCTTGCCGGCAGGCCGGGTTCTCTCCGACCCTCGTGATGCAAGGGCTCGAGATGGACGGCGCGCTCGCCCTCGCGACGGCCGGGGTGGGTGCGGCCGTCGTACCTGAGTCGGTGATACCCGCGGCGGGACCGCTTAGGGCGGTTCATTTCAGGAACGGCGTGATGAAGCGAACGATCGGTCTGGCGTCGCGGAGAGACCGTCCTTTTTCTCCGGCAGCGCAGGCCTTCGTGGCTGCACTCCACGATTATCTGCGAGGAAGGTGAGATGCCCGTCACGGCGTCTGCTCCGGTTCGGATCTGCGATAACGGAGGATGGACCGACACGTGGTTCGGCGGCCCGGGCCGGGTGGTGAACGTCGCTGTCACGCCGCGCGTGGAAGTGACTATTCGCCCAGCCGGCAGCGAGCTCGGCGCACCGGGGAACCCGCTGGTTATCGCCGCGTTGCAGGAATACCCTCCCTTGGAACCGGTGGAAGTGAGTGTGAAGTCGGACGCCCCCATCGGCAGCGGGCTCGGGACTTCAGCGGCCGTCGCCGTCTCCCTCGTCGGCGGCCTGGCGCACGCCCGAGGCGAGCGGCTCACACAGGGACAGGTGGCCAGCGCGGCGCATCACCTGGAAGCTGACGTCGTCGGCATCGAGTGCGGCGTTCAGGATCATGCCGGCGCCGCTTTCGGAGGGATCAACTTCATAACCGTCGACGCCTACCCTTCGTTCACGGTCGACCACCACGAGCTATGGCCAGAGCTCGATCAGCTGCTGACCGTCGTGTACCTCGGCCAACCGCACGACTCGTCGAGCGTGCACCTCGAGGTCATCGAGGGAGGCAATACCGAGGTGTTCGAGCACTTGCGACGTGCCGCACTCGACGCAAGAGCGGCGGTGATCGCTCGCGATCTGTCGGCGTTCGGTGCTGCGCTCATCGACAACACCGGCGCCCAGGCCGACTTGCATCCCGGGGTGGTTGGTCGGGACGCCTTAGTGGTGATCGAGGCCGCGCGCCGTTTAGGCGCGCTGGGTTGGAAGGTCAACGGCGCAGGCGGCGAAGGCGGATCGGTAACCGTTCTGAACAGCTCCGCTCAGGCGCGGGCCGAGTTCCAGGATTGGGTCCACCGATACCGCCGTTACCGGGTTATTCCGGTCGCTCTCAGCGCGGACGGTTTGGTGGTGGACGGCTCGTTGTAAACGTCTCGGGTTCGTCAGCCCTCCAGGAAGCTCAGCCGGACCGTCCGGCGAGGGTTGTCGACGTTCGTGTCGACCAGGCAGATCGACTGCCAGGTTCCCAGTTGCATTCGGCCGGCCAGTACGGGGATTGTCAGCGAGGGAGAGATGAGCGCCGGCAGCACGTGGTCCCGGCCGTGACCCGGCGAGCCGTGCCGATGGCCCCAGCTCGAATCGGAGGGGACGAGCCGGTTGACCAGCTCGATCAAGTCTGCTTCGCTACCGGCTCCCGTCTCGATCACCGCGAGGCCGGCTGTCGCGTGCGGCACGAACACCGACAGAAGCCCGTCGCCGGTCCCGGCAAGGAACCTCTCGCAAGAGTCCGTCAAATCGTGAACGGCGGCTCTCGCTCCGGTGGTGATTTGGATCGCCTCGCTTCGCATGCGGCAATTCTCGCCGCTTGGGTAGAGTCGGAGCGATTGCGAACGCTTTGCCGTACCACGCTTAACTATCTGAGCTCGGTCGGTGCCGGGGGCCCTTCCGACCATCCCACCGAGGTGGAGATCCTCGACGGCAGGACCGCCGATCTTCCTGGCTGGGAGTCGTGCGGGTTCGAGCTGGTCGACCATCCTTCGTCAGTCGTTGACTGGGGCGACGAGGAAGCCATCGCTCGGGTACACCACGGCGAGATGGAGAAACTCGCTCGAGACCTGACCGGCGCCGAGGTTGCCCTTGTCTCGAGCCACATCAAACGCAGCCCAGAAGACGCCCTTCGTCACGAGCAACTGTCGCCGATCCCGTTCGTCCACTCGGATTTTGCTGCTGGGCATGTCGATGTAATTCGCCGGTTGTACCGGGAGCCGACCGAAGCGGCAAAAGTGGCACTGGCGCGCAACGGGATCAGCGCCGACTCCGTCGGTGAGGCCGACCGGATCGTTGTTCTCCAGTTCTGGCGGAATCTGGGACCGGCGAAGATGGACTATCCGCTCGCGTTCTGCGACGCCCGGACCGTCGCCCTGGCCGACGCGAGGTCCTTCCACGTGACTGACTATGCGGGCACCGGGGCCAACTTCGATGCTCTCGGGATCGTCGAACCCGCCGATCGCTCGCACTCGTGGTACGCCTTCCCCGAGATGACCAGCGCCGAGGTGGTGGCGTTCCGTACATACGACACGGATCTGGTTCGCGAGGGCAGGACGTTCTTCACACCCCATTCGGCGTTCAGGGACCCCGAAGTCGAAGTCGGCCGCCCGGCACGATCGAGCATCGAGCTGAGGGCCACTTGCCTGTTCATTTGAGCGACAGCAGAAAATTGACGCTGGAAATTGACGAGGACGGGCAGGCTTTTCGTACCCGGCTGACGTAGATAACACCGTCAACTGAGGTTGGTTCGGGCGCGGGTCCGTCCTCGCGCAGCTGGGTAATTCAGGAGGTTTGCGTGGCTTCACGCCGGCTGTCGCGGCGTCAGTTCATCGGGAGCGGCGCGGCCGCGGGTGTCGCCATGGCGCTCGGCGCCGAGCCCGCCCGGATCATGGAACGAGCCCTCGCTACTTCCGGGGGATCCGGAAGTCTCAGCGACATCAAGCACATCGTGATCCTCATGCAAGAGAACCGGTCCTTCGACCATTACTTCGGGACGATGCCCGGAGTGCGGGGGTTCCTTGACCAAACTCGCTACCGGTCCTACCAGCACGGCCCCGCTTCGAGCTTCCATGACCTCCACGTTCGGCAGCAAACAATGTTGGGGGAGTCGTTCGGGGGCAAGAAGGTCTCGTACTCTTTGGCCAGCGGGGAGACGTCGCTGGCTCCGTTCGAGCTGATCAGCAAGCCTCCGACCGTCGCAGGGCAGACGACCAATGACATCACCCACGACTGGGGACCTCAGCACGGCATGTGGAACAACGGTTCGATGGACAGATTCGCCATCGAACACCTCGCCATCGACCCTCTCGCCAAGTAGCAGATCAGCTCGGTCGACGGAATCCCAGTGCCCGGAACGTCGAAGATCCCGACCGGCCTGACGACGATGGGGTACTACCGAGAACGAGACTCGCTCGACTTCTACCGTGCGGTCGCAGAGACGTTCACCATTTGCGACAACTATCACTGCTCGGTCATCGGTCCGACCGACCCGAATCGACTCTTCTGGATGTCCGGCAGCCTCGGCGCGCACCCGGAAGACAAGGGCGGGCAGATTCTGACAACGTACGTGAACGGGCGGAACCAGCTCTTCGGCACGCTCGACTGGCCGACGATGCCCGAACTGCTTACCGAGCATGACGTGAGCTGGAAGGTCTACCAGGACCCCACGTCCAACGTCTTGTTCAACGTCCTCACCTACTTCAAGAACTTCTTCAGCCCTCAAACCCCGACACACGTTGAAAACGCTCGCCTCGGCCTCACTCCTGCGTATCCCGCGGAGTTCGCTGCGGATGTAGCAGCTGGGACTATGCCAAAGGTCTCGTGGATCATCCCCCTGGCGAGTTGCTGCGAGCACCCGGCGACGCCACCCGAGTACGGCGAGTACCTGGTCTCCCAGATTCTTCAGATCCTGACATCCAACCCCGCCGTTTGGCAGCAGACCGTCTTTCTTGTCGTCTACGACGAGAATGGCGGGTTCTTCGATCACGTACCACCCGTAACGCCCGGCCCGACCGTGACGACGGTGAACGAGATCCCTTCGGGCGGCCAGTACCACGGCGAGTACGTCACGAACACCAATCCATCAAACGCGGCCGGCGGACCGCCTGCCGACTGGTACGGCGTTCTCGGACCGGTCGGGCTCGGGTTCCGGGTGCCGTGCCTGGTGCTTTCGCCGTTCAGCGCCGGCGGCAACATCGTGTCGTATGACCACCCCTCCGGCGCTGACATCGCGGGAGGCGATGGTGCCGCGTTCGCGCTCACTCCGTTCGATCACACGTCGACCTTCAAACTGATCGAGTCCGTCTTTCTCGAGCCAGGGGCCGTCATGGGCGGCCTCCACATCTCCGAGTGGCGTTACAACACGGTCGGGAACCTCACGCACGCGCTCCCCGCGCTCAAGAGCCCCACCTCGTCGGTGCCGCCGCTGCCCCCGACCTCATTGCTGTTCCCAGACGTCGCCGAGGAGTCGCTGCTGAATTCGCTCGCCGGAACGGTCGACGACGGGCAGGCCTACCCGCCGCCGTCCGCCAACAACACCGAGTACACGACGCAGGACTGAACTTCCCACTGCCCGCTCCGCCGGCCGCTATGTTCCGGGGGTGCCTGCCCGACGAAAGGCTCGCGTCGAAGACGTCCACGAGGTGGCGCTCGGCATGCCGCACGTCACGGTCGAGCACGGCCACGGGGGAAACCCCGTCTATCAGGTCGGCGGTAAGTCGTTCATCTTCTTCCGGAACCCGAGGCCGGATGCGGTCGATCCGGACACCGGTGAGCGCTACAACGACGTAATCGTCTTCTGGGTGGAATCGGAGGAGGAAAAGGAGGCGCTGGTCGGCGATCCGGACTCACCGTTCTTCACGACGCCTCACTTCAAGGGGCATCTTTCAGTTCTGCTGCGTGGAAGCCGGGTAGGAGAGTTGTCGAGGGACGAGCTGGTGGAGGTCGTCCAGGACGCGTGGTTGTGCCGGGCGTCGGCCAAGCGGGCGGCGGACTGGCTGAAGTCTCAGGGCTTGGACTGACTTCAAACCGCGGTCGAGTCGCGCGGTTCGAGGATCACCACCGGGATCTCCCGCTCGGTGTTGCGCTGATAGCCGGCGTAACCCTTGTACGTGGCGACGATCGTCGGCCACAGCTCCGACTTTTCCTCGGGCGACGCGGTCCGGGCGCGCATCGGTTTCGTCTCGTCGTTTATGGTGATCTCCACGTCGGGATTGGCTGCCAGGTTCTTGTACCAGTCGGGATTCTCCTGATACCCACCCTTCGACGCGACGAGGACGACACGCTTCTCGTCGAGGATCGGGGCGGTCAGCATCGTTGATCTCCGGAGCCCCGACTTGCGTCCGACCGTGTGCAGCTCAACCGGCTGCATGCCGAGGATCGTCTTCGGATATCGCCCGCCGGTCAGCTTCAGTAGTGCGCGATGCCCGTTCTGGAGCATCCAGGTACCGACGTCGATCATCCTGTCTGGCGTACGCATGGCATCTCCTCGTGATCGTTTCGAACGGCGTCATCGTAGGAGTTGACACGGCGGAGCAGGCACTGTGATGTGGTTTCGTCGTTTTCGTGGGAATATCTGTTCGCCGGGAGGGCGCTCAGGTAGCCTCTGCTCTTGTCGATAGGGGGTTCATGTCACTAGGGGGCGATGGCAGCAATCCGTGGGAGTGGAGCGCGCGCGAGCCTGACCCCGATGGCATCGAGTGGTACCCGCCGTGTGACCCCTCCGCGAACCCCCAGTGGTATCCGCAGCCTCAATCCGAACCAGCTTCGGCGGCCCCTTACGCGGCGTTTGGAGGGAACCCTCCGTCGGAGCGCAAGCGGCGCCGGCTTCCTCTGGTGATGGCAGTCTCTGCGGCGGCGGGACTGGTAGCGGTGGCTGTCGCCTTGATGCTTCCCGGAGGCACCAAGAGCGCGCAGGCGATGGTGATTGATTCGGTCAATCACGCCGTGGCGAGCAGGACGGCTCACGCAACGATGACGATGAACCTGAACTCGGGTAAAGCGACCGCGACCGGCACTGGCGTTCTCGACTTCGTCAACGGCTCAATGGATATGTCGATGGACATGAGCTCGCTTGAGCCCGGTCTGACGATTCGTACCGTCTACGTGGCTGGGAAGGTATACGAGCAGATCCCGCAGATCAGCCAGCTGTATCCGGGGAAATCCTGGTTGTCGCTCGACTTCTCCGGGATTGCAAAGGCATCAGGCGGCACCGGTGCCCTCAACCTCGGCGGCAACCCGACCGCGATGCTTCGTTTGCTCACCCAGGAAGGGGCCACTGTCACGCCCGTTGGCAGCTCCGATATAGACGGCGTGCCGGTCAAGGGTTACGTGGTGAATATCGATCCGGCCTTTCTTCAGAAGCAGCTAGGCTCTGCCAACCTGCCGTCATGGATGCGCCAAGCGGTCTCGACGGTGAACTTCCAGGGCGCGACCGAGACCGTGTTCATCGATAGCTCCGGCAGCTTGCGGCGCGACGCCATGCACATGGTGATGTCCCTTTCGTCGCACCAGCCCTCGATCACCATCGACGAATCATTGGATCTGTCAGACTACGGCGCTCCCGTCTCGATCACCGCGCCTCCCGCTGACCAAGTGATCGACGTTCAGCAGTTTCTGCACGAAGCTGCGAGCGAGTCGAACTAGCGACCTGGCCTCGGCGTGCGCTGCATCTCGTACGCAGGGAGCCCCGGGCTCCGGACATCGACGCTTGGTGCCACCCGCTGGTAATTCGGTGTGGTCTGCTCACGGCCCTCTCCGATGAGCCGGTACAAGGTCAGCAGGACGAGCAACGACTCAACGAGAAGCGCGACCATCGCAAGCGACTCACTCCAGTTGCCGACGTCCTGGCTGTCCAAGAACGACGAAACCGTTCGAGTGAAGATGTAGCCGGCGATCGTCAGTCCGTTTACACCTGCTACCAGTATCCATGCCAACCCGCGGTCGGACACCAGGAGCCAGAAGGCCAGTCCGATACAAGCCAGGGTCAAGAGAAGGAAGGCCGTTCCGAGGTAGGGCGAGTCTTTCATTGTCGGAACAACCTGGGCCCAGTGAATCGCCGCCACGGTTACCAGCCCGACGATCGCCATCGCCGTTGCTATTGGATCTCGTCGGAGCCGACCTCTCGTTCGAACGGCGGTCGGGCTTGTCTCATGGAACTCTACCGAGGTCACAGTTGGTCTACTCCCGAGGTCGATGGTTCCTGCCGTTACTACCTATACGACTTGCTGGAGTGAGCGGATTGGGCGGTTCGCTCAGATTCCCAGATTTGTTGGAACGTCGGCTAGGTTGTCCGCCAGTTTGGGGACTGAGTGAACGCCTACATCGCCGCCATCACCTTTCCGGTGATCTTCATCGGCGAGTTACCCGACAAGACGATGTTCGCCAGCCTGATCCTGGCTACCAAGGGGCGGCCGCGGCAGGTTTGGCTGGGCGCTGCGGGTGCCTTCTTGGTGCACGTGGTCATCGCCGTCACGGTCGGCGTTGCCCTCTTCGCGGTGCTGCCCAAAGAGGCCGTCGACGCGGTGGTCGCAGGCCTGTTTCTGGCCGGCGCCGCCTACGCGTGGCGAGAAGGCACCAAAGACGAGACCAACGTCGTGCGGAAGGAGGCATCGCGGCACGGGGTCGTGGTCACCGCCTTCGTCGTGATCTTCCTGGCCGAATGGGGAGATCTCACTCAGATCCTCACCGCGAACCTGGCTGCCCGCTACCACTCCCCGCTATCGGTCGGGGTGGGTTCGCTGCTGGCGCTCTGGGTGGTCGCCGCGTTGGCTGTTGCCAGCGGGCAAACCCTTCTGCGCTTTGTCAAGGTCTCGACTATCCGCAAGATCACCGCGGTCGTACTCGTGGCATTAGCCGGTTACAGCGCGTGGACAGCTGCCCACTGACGACGCTGTCGGACGCTCAAGCTGAGCCCATTATCGATGTTCCAGGAGACGCTCGGTCAGCCCCAACCCGGAGTTAGCCGGAGGCGGTGTCGTTGTCTATCAAGACTTCAGCGCCGCGGTCGGTCAGTTTTCCCCGCACTGGCTCCCGGGAACCATGTTGCCGTCGATGATGTAGCCGGCCTGTCCGTTCGATGCAAGGGGGGTCTGGGCGAGGGCGTCGTTGAACTGGCTCTGGTTGTACTGGTCGTAATGGTGGGGGCCGCCGCCATTGTTGGCGTAGACACCGCAGGTGCCAACGTAGGCGGAGGGGAGGTTGATTCCGCTGCCCTCGTTGGCGCCTGCGCCTTGGCCGTCGGGGTCGTGATAGATCTGGACGCCTGGCTCCGTGTTGATCTGTTGGGGGGTGTTCTGCCGACCCTTGTCGGGGGATCCGTACGCGCAGTTGGCTTCACCGCCCCCGTTGACACCGTTGCCGTTGGAGCCGGGATCTTGGGGTCCGATCGAGTCGCTTCCGCAGTCGTCTGGCCAACCGCTCTGCTGGGTCGGGGCGTCGTTCTCGTAAACGTTGGAGCTTTGCGGTGTCCCCTTGGCGCACTGGTCGTACGCCTTGCCGGTGTTGGGGTCGGTGGCGTTGCTCCCCGAGTCGGTCGCACCGTCGTTACCGCTGGCGGTCCAGGCGGCGTCGTTGGGGTTGCTCGGGTCGTAGCACCCGTAGTACACGGTCTGCTGTTGGGTGGTGCCCTCGGCGCAGTAGCTGTCGGCGCAGAACCCGAGCGACCCGTTGGCGACTCCTTCAGGATGCGTCTGGGTCGGCGCGGATGGGGCCATCAGGGCCATCGGGTCGAGTAACAGAAGCAGCCCACCCCCGTCGGACGGTCCGTTGATCGCACCGGCCGAGTGGCAGGTGTAGGTGGTGCCGCTGTACTGGTCGTAGCAGGGACCCTCCAAGCCGGTGTATCCGTCATGCTCGCCGTTGTCGAGGTTGTCGTCGGCTCCGAAGTAGACCACCAGCCCCTTGGTCAAAACGGTGCCGACGGCGTTAGCGGTCCCGGTCGTGACCGTCGGCTGGGAGGGGGGCGGCGGCGTACCGCTGCACGCGTAGAGCACCGGGAAAAAGACCGTCCCGTTCGCGGAGTTGAACTGCCGGATGACGCCGGCGGGATCCGACGAGCCACCGGTCGCGCCAAGGACGGGGTCGGCCGCCGGGCAGTAGAGCGAGTAGTAGTCGTAGTTGTACTCGAAGCCGGTCCCGGCGCTGTTGGTCCCACAGCCCGTCCCCGTGCCTCCGTTGGTCCCGTCCGTGTTAACGGCGACGCATCCGGAATGGGGGGATCTCTTCGACCCGGGGTCCCCGGGATAGAAGACCGCGCCGAACGATTGGTAGCTCTCCCCCTGCCCCTTCGAGTTGTTCGGGGACTGGTCGTTGCCGAACTCCACGAACCGGGTGTTGCTTGAGTTCGGGTCGCCGTTGGTAGCCCCGCCGGACTCGACACTGGCTGCGAGGTTGTGGCATCCCGGGTTCGAAGCCGGCCCGGCCGTCGGGTTGTGAGCGCTGGTGCCGGAGTCCTGTGAGGACGAATTCCAAGGGCAGTCCTGCTGACTCGGGTTGTAGCCACCACCGCTCGCGGCGAGCGCCACACCGGCCGATCCGATGACGATGAGCCCCACCGCAGCAAACCCCACCAGCGAGCAGGTCAGCCTGCGCCTCGTCCCCCAGCTCTTCGACAACCCCCGACCTCCTTGTTCCCCAGCACGGTCGACCCCAGAATGCTGACACGCGTGTCAGGGTCGGGTCAACACAGCGCACAAAGGTCACCCAAGCCCGCCCTCGAACGTCCGGGGCGGGCTGACGTGTCGCGACCTTGCTCTATCCGGTTCGGTTTCGTGGAGACGCGCAAGCGTGTCGGCTCGACAGGCCAGCGTGACTTCCAACCCTTCGCCCGGCGCACCCCCAACGGGATTCGAACCCGTGCTGCCGCCTTGAAAGGGCGATTAAGGCGGCTTCCTCGACCAGGGGGTTCGCCAAATTATGGATCTGACCAGGACTTTCGCGTTCACGGACTGCCGGCGTAGCCCGTCAAATCTCGGTCGGTTCGCGCACGGAACGCGCACGGACGACGGGCGCCTCAACTGGGTTCGCTTACGGGGCTACCACTGTCGACTTCTAGGCTCTGTTAGTCACGCCGTTAAATCTTCCGGTCGGTATGCCGACCGCTTGGTGGCGTGGACAGCGGGCCTTAGCGTTCGGAGTGTCGTTCGGTGTCTGAGCGAACGGAATCGGGAGCGACTTGCAGCAACCCGAACCGTCGTTACGATCGGCTCAAGGTATGTTCAAGACGAACGTTCTGGGTGTCGATTCTGGAACCGCCCGGGTCGGTTCTTTGGGGTTGGGCCGATCGCTATCTGCCGGCGGGATATTGGGCAGCCGGTCCGCACTTACTAGTCGGGTGTGGGACCGGGTCGCGGAGCCGGACTGCCGGAATGCGACGGGTCGGTTGCCGACGCTGTTGGCGATCCGTTTGCGCTGATTCGCCGGTCGCCAGGTGGGGACTGATCCTCGGAGTGAAGGTTCGGACCGGATGTTGGTGCGCCGGTCGTTGTCGGGAGAATTTCCCGGATTCATCGGGAAGGGGCCTCTTGTAGACGGGAAAGCCGCCGAGTCATGGTTCGGTTACATCTATTCCTATGGAGGCAGTGATGCACAGTCGAATCGTCAAAATCCTTACGACTCTTGCTGGTGTTCTTGCCGTTGGCGAGTTCGTCAGCGCGGTGATCATCGCGGTCGAGAACTACCGTGGCAGCTTCGCTTTGGGAGGGGTCGTCTTCGGCCTTCTCTTCCTCGTCGGCGTATGGCTCTTGTGTAGCCGTCGAGTCACCGCCGGGACGGTCTATATCGGAATCTTGTGTCTCTTCGAGGTCGTTCAGTTTCCGGGGTGGGCACGTCACAACGCTTTGGATTGGGCTTTCCAGACCATCTACGCGTTGATCGCATTGGGGGGCCTAGCCACGGCGGTCGCAGTGTTGGTCACGCGCCGCCGCTCGTCCGCGGTGACGATCTGACGGATCGGGCTGTTGCCGAGCGTCGAGGTGGCGGATTCGAAGCTGGGGCACCATATGGACGTGGACATCGACGTCGTCGAAGCCGACCGCGACCGCTTTAGGGCGGTCGCGGTCGCTGCGACTGTCTTGGTCGCTATCGGTGGTTCCTCGGTGGCGACCGCTTTTGACCGCTTCCGCAGCGCTCAGCTTGCCGGAGCGGTCGCTATCGCGTTCGTGATCGGAACTATCGCAGTGGTCGGCGCCATCGTCAGCTTCTCGGTTCCCTCCAACCGTGTCGGTCCCCTACTTCTGGCCGGGGCCGCGTTGCTGGGGGCTGGTCGTGGCCTCACCGAGGCTGGCGTCTATGGCGTTTTGACGGTTCCAGGTTCGGTTCCCGGCGCGGCCTACATGGCCGCCGTCGGGCCTTCGTTGCAAGCGGTCGGCACGCTCCTCGCGGTCGTCACGGTGCCGGTTTTCTTCCCCGACGGTCGCCTGCCCGGTCCTCGATGGCGCTGGTTGGGATGGTGTGCTGTTGGTGCTGTGGCCTGTCTGTTCCTCGGCAATATCCTCAGCCCGCACACGCAGGAGCTGCGGCTGCGCAACTGGAACAGTCCGCTCGGCGTGTCCAAGGGCGTCGCCGACGGCTTGTCCGCCGTGGGGGTCCTGTTGTCGGTCGTCACTGCTGGGGGAGCCGTGACCGGGCTCGTCATCCGCTGGCGGACCCGGGGTCCGCTGGTTCGCCAGCAGCTGCAGCTGTTCGCGCTCGCAGCCTGTCTGCCGGCGATTCTGCTTGTCGTCGTCATCGTCGCCAACGGCGTTCCAGGCTGGGCGTTCAGCGTCGCCCTGCTGCCGCTGCCGGTCGCCATTGCCATCGCCATCTTGCACCACGGGCTCTACGACCTGCGGCGCGCAGCGAACCGCACCCTGCTGTGGCTGACCATGTCGGCCAGCGTCGCCGCAATCTATGCGCTGGTAGTGGTATCCGCGGCCGCACTCGCACCCGACCATCACGCGTGGTGGCCCTCGGCACTGGCGGCGGGGACCGCCGCCTTGCTCCTGATCTCGCTGCACCAGACTCTCCAGCGGGCGGTCAACCGGGTCATCTATGGCCGGTGGCACGAGCCCTATGAGGTGCTAGCGGGTCTCGGCGAGCAGCTGGAAGCCGCCGGGGACGTGGATCGTCTGTTGGACGCCACCGTTGCTGAGCTGACATCCGGGCTCGACCTGCGCGAGGTGAGCGTACGTGCCCTCGACCGGACGCCGATCGCGGGCGAAGTTGTCGATGGGAGTACGAGCATGGCGTTGCAGGCGTACGGCGCTACCGTCGGCTGGCTCAGTTACCGACCGCCGGGCCGTCAGCTCAGCGCCGCCGAGGAGCGGCTGATGCGCGACTTGGCGCGGCAGCTCGGGGCTGCACTACACGCTCGGATGCTGCACCAGGACCTCCAACGCGCCCGGGAGCGGCTCGTGTTAGCGCGTGAGGAAGAACGTCGCCGTCTACGACGAGACCTGCATGACGGTATCGGGCCTGCCCTCGCCGGGCTGACGTTGAAGGCCGAGACCGTGCGGGCCCAACTCCCCCCCGGGGCCGACAGCGCGGCACGACAGCTTCAAGTACTCAGCGAAGAGATCCGACAGACCGTGACGGAGGTCCGCCGCGTCGTCGAGGGTTTGCGACCGCCAGCGATCGACGAACTGGGTCTCCTGCCCGCTTGTGCCAGAGCCGTCGAGCGCGTCGCGGCCGACGCCCGACTCGTCGTCACCTTGGACGCCCCCAAGGATCTCCCGTTGCTCCCAGCGGCTGTTGAAGTCGCGGTCTACCGCATCGTGGTTGAAGCCGTCACCAACACCGTCCGACACGCCCGCGCCCGCCGTTGCCAGGTAACATTCGCCATCGATTCAACAGCGCTCGCCGTCACTATCACGGATGACGGCACGGGCTTCGGCGCTTCTCACCCAAGCGGACACGGCCTCGCCATCATGCGGGAGCGGACAGCAGAGCTGGGCGGCGAGCTCACCGTCACGCACCCGTCACCCGGCCTCCAGATCCAGGCTCGACTGCCGATTTACCCCTTGCCCACAGACCGGCCGGAAAACCCGATCGAACCAGCATGACTCGCGTCCTGGTCGTCGACGACCACCCGATCTTCCGCGACGGACTCGCTGGGCTGCTCGCGACACTTCCCGACATGCAGGTCGTCGCCACTGCCAGCACCGCGGAAGAAGCGCTCGCCCACCTGGCGGAGAACTCGCCTGACGTCGTACTCATGGACATCAACCTGCCCGGGACTTCGGGTGTCGAGGCGACCCGACAGATCGCGAGCATCGCCCCCACGACGAAGGTACTCATGGTGACGATGGTCGACGACGACGACAGCGTTCTCGCCGCGCTAGCGGCTGGGGCCCGTGGCTACATCCTTAAGGAAGCCGCCGCGGAAGAGATCTCAGCGGCAGTGCGCACTATCGCTGCTGGCGGAGCGGTCCTCGGGGCAAGGATCGCGAGCCGCCTGCTGACCAAGACACCGACCAACCGGCCAGAGCCCACCCTCGCCCCCGGCGAACAGCTCACGGCACGAGAGCGCGAGGTCCTAACCCTTCTCGCCGACGGAACAACCAACAAAGACATCGCCCGAATGCTCGGCATCTCGCTAAAGACCGTCCAGAATCATGTGTCACGCATCCTCGACAAACTGCAAGCCGCCGACCGGACCCAGGCTGTACTCCGAGCGCGCGGGATCTCGTGATACCGCCACGACAACTCATGACGAGCATCGGCCTAACCGCCCGCCGGTTAGCGATCGCACACCTGCGGGGAACCTCACGCCCATGGCGCTCAGCCCATCGCCAGTATCGTCGCGACCCCCAACCACCGCGTAGCGAAGCACAGAACGACGGCGGCAAATGGCAATGACGCCGCGACGTATTCGGCGTTCGGGAACATGTAGCCACCCTGCGGAAGCGCCATCAAGCAGCTTCATAATGGCGGCGGGTCAGGCTGTTCGCCGATGCTCTTCCAGATACGTGTCGACGTCTCGATGGGCGTCGGCGCGCACTGCTCGGTAGAGGAAGTCGTCGTCCCAGACCTCGGCATCGAGCCGCTCTTCATAATCGGTGTACTTGTGCCTGATCAGCGCTCTCGCTGCCAGCGAGGCGCGTTCGTCGAGAGTGAGCTTTCGGGTGCGCCCGACCCGACCGCTGCCAACCTCCCCAGACCTCCCAGCGGCTTCGGTAGCGATCGAATGGGCTAGATCGGCATACTCGGGGGCGAAGTCCAAAAACTCCACGATCGCCTCGGCCAGTTCCAGGCGATAGAGATCTTCCTTGCGAGCTCGGTAAACCGCTCCTTGGGCCCGACGAGATGACCGCCCGTCGGCTGTTTCTGTAGCCTTCGCCAGGGTCTGAGCGATGATGTCGGTCGGTGCCAACAGGCCGAGCAGACGCCTATGGCGGAGGCCGCGATCTCGAGGCCTCCACAGCGACCAGTACACGCCGGCGGCCTTGACCCGCCGGGTCACGAAGGGGTCTCCACTGGGGAGGAACTCCCAGCCCTCCGGCTCTTGTAGCTGACCATGCTCGGGATGCCAGACGCCGTCTTCGCGCGAGTCGTACACGTCCAACTGCAAATCCCTCAGATCGGGTACCACCTCCACGTCCACAGTCTTCTACAACACCAACGGGTCTTGTCCGATGTTCTGGCGGCGGTCTTGGTCAGCCGGTGATCGGACCACCGCCGCTCCGAGCGCCGACTCCAGGGCGGTCCGATGGTCGTGGCGCCAGCGTCCGACTCAGGGCAAGATAGAACGATCTGCGCTATGGCGAATGAACGAGCGGGGTCGCTGTCCGACGAGGATCTAAGAGCCATCCTTCACGATGGCGAAACCATCGTTGCGCAGGGTCACGTTTCGATACCGCCGCCCCCGCCGCCCCCACGTCGCGCGCCACGATTCTCACCGGGATTCCTGATCGGCGGGTGGCTGAACGACCGACTCGACGCTGCGGTCGAAGCCGAACGCGTGGCGGACGAAACAGCTCTCACCTCCTTCCCGCTCGACCGCTACATGGTGCTGGTCCTCACGTCCGAACGAATACTCACCTGGAGTACGCATTGCCACCCCGGAGACCCGAACACCGTTTTGGCCGACGTGCCTCTCTGGCAAATCCACTCCATCACAACGGAGGACCTGCCCCTGGGACCCAGGAAGGACGTTCAGATCACCATGCAGGACGGCCTGATCGTCGTATTGCGGGTCGATTCCGTGCTCGCGAACATCCTCGTCACGAGGATCAGGCGTCGGCCCGGCTAAGCGCCCTAACAATCCATGTGTGAGGCTCTGGCGTTTGTCGGGCACAGGCCAGCGTGAACGGCGGAGGGGCTGCCGCCATGAAAAGGTTGGGAGTGAGCGGGGGAAGCTGGTGTCGTCGTGGGCGTTTGGGGGCGGCATCCCCTTCGC
>DASUWA010000033.1 GCA_036378675.1 Acidimicrobiales bacterium | reverse complement strand
TCGACAAACGCGCGAGCTGCAGGATCTTGCGCGGCACGGGCCGCGAGTTCATCGAGATCAGGTTCTTCATGGGTAGCCCGGTCCGGCTTGCGCGGCACAGCCATGCTTCCAATCATATGACCGGGTCCGGTCGCATCAAGGCGTTGCCCGGACTGACGGGACGCCTCGAGGGCGAGGTTCCGTGCCACAGTCGTGCCACATCGGGCGGCAATGGGGGGTCAGTTACGGTCGTACGTGGTCAAGTCGAAACGGCCGCTGAGCAGCCCTTTTGCCCTCCAAGCTTGGTCCGTGACAGGTGGGTCAGCCCCTTCCCAAGCTGAGAACGCGGGTTCGATTCCCGTCGCTCGCTCTCGGAAAGACCTTTTTCGGTCTCAGCGAAGTGGCGGGGCGCGTAGGAGCCGATCCCCCATTGCGGCCGGCTCTCGGGGGAGGGCATTCATTGTGGTTGTATACCGCTCGCCAGGGCGGCGCGGGCCTGGTCGAGATCGAGGATTTCGCCGTTGAGGCCGAACTGGTGAAGGTCTCCTCCGGGCATTTCGATTCGGCCAGCGACATCGAGACCGCCTACCTTCAGCGGGTCGAAGCCGGCAGCGCGGATGAGACGCTCGGCGGTAGTCGCTGCAACTTCGTCGTCCGTGGCGTAAAACAGGACGGCGCGGAGTGGCTGTCGAAGCGCTGCTCCCGCCAGAGAGGGCGCAGCGAGAGTTCCAAACGCCTTGACGTAATGAGCACTGGGCGGAAGCAGACTTGCCACAATTGAGGCAGAGGACTGTCCTTCGGGAAGCGTACGCACCGGGCTGCCCGTGGCGAAGCTGACCGGATTCGACGGGTCCACAACGACCTTTCCCTCGAGCAAGCGCCTGTGGCGCGGGATCACTTCCTTCATATCGTCAAGCCACAGTGCGAAAACGATGGCGTCAGCGTCCGCGATCGCGTTTTCTACTGACGCTGCACGTACAAGCGGTCCGAGTTCGTCCGCAAGAGCTTTTGCATCGGCTGCGTCGCGGCCAGCCAGAACAATCGGGTCACTGCCCCGGCTCAGGTCTCGGGCCAGGGCCCTTCCGATGTTGCCGACTCCGACGATCGCTGCGGTCGAAGCTTCAGGCATCGTTCACCTCCTCGTTGAGCAGTCCAAAGGACTGGTAGACACGTGTCCAATCGACAGACTCCCAGTGCTCCGCGATGAGCCCGTCCTCGATCCGAAAGAAGTCGAGCGTCGTGAAGTCAACGGGTCCGCCGCCCGGCAGCGTGCCGTCCCACACGCTCCTGGAGGCGACCCGGTTGTTCTCGGCGACCATGTGTGTCTGCACAGCTCGGCCGTCCGGTGCCGCGCTGCGACTGATTGCGATCGCGCTTTCGAAGTCGGCACGGCCGTCAGGCGTCCAACCCGAGTTCTGGATGTAGTCGTCAGCCACCATGTCGGAGTCCTCGCGACGACCCGTCGCGATCACACCGTCGTAGAGCCGGCGCACGACTGCTCGCGACTCCTCGCCTGTCACGGGTCGCCCGGTCGGGGGGCCGAACTGGCTGCCAACCCGCTCCTGGAACAATCCGCCCGGCGATTCGGCCACTCGGAGGTACTCGCGTTGGAAGACGTTCGCGACTCCGGGGATGGCACCGATGGCGACCAGGATCCGGTAGGTGTCCATGACCGGCCAGTGTTCGGCGATCTGATCGTCGCGGACGCGAAAGATGTGGGAGGCCGACGTCTGCACGCGGCTGCCCGTCGCTGGGACACCGGCGTACTCACCGGTATGGGTGCCGGTCACCATGGTCCGCAGTGCGACCAGATCGCCTTCGACTAGGACGCCGATATTCTCGTGCACGTCGAAACGCAGGTCCGAGAAGGACCCGTTGAGCTCCGAGTGGTAGCGCTTTATCCCGGTCCGGCTGCGGACCCCGTGCTTGTCATAGGACAAGAACGATCGTGCGACGGCCTGGTCGATGCCGGCTTCGTCGCCCGCATTGACGGCGTCGAAGAATCCGCGCACCAGCCGGTCGGCGCGCTCGGCCGTGGCTGTTGCGTGGAAGCCTTCGAGACTGGTGGTCGAGGTGGCACTCATCGCATTACCAGCCCGCCATCAACCGTGAGCGTCTGGCCGGTGAGTGCCTCCGCATCGTCGCGGACGAGCATGGCCACCACAGCGGCGGTGTCGTCCGGCATGAGGGTTCTGGGTAACGACTGGCGCGCCCTGGTCTCGAAGAACTCGGCCTCCGAACGGGCAGTGCTCGCCGGGGTGCGAGTGAGTCCCGGTGCGATGGCGGTCACCGCAATTCGGTCGGCGCCGAGTGCGACGGCGAGGGTCCGCGTCATTCCGATCAACGCGCCCTTCGACGCCACATAGGGAAGCATGTCACCGTCCGGTGGAGTCCAGAACGTGTTGGATACGATGAAGATCAGCCGGCCGAAGGCGCGCTCGCGCATTCCGGGAACGAAAGCCTGCGTGAGGAGCAGGGCCGATTCGACGTTGACCGCCTGAACCTGGCGCCAAGTATCGAGATCGATTTTCTCCAGCGGCCCGGACGCGAACATCGCTGCCGCGTGGACGAACACGTCGCATCGGCCGTGGCGGTCGAGGACGAGATCCGCCACCCGGCGAACGTCGTCGGCGACGCCCAAGTCGAGCGCGAAATCGCCAGTTCGGTCGAGGACTACCACGGTGTGGTCAGGCGCGAGCCGGGCGACGATCGCGCTGCCTATGCCACCGGCGCCGCCGGTCACGACCGCGACTCGCTGATCCTGGTTGGTTTTGTAGGCCATCATGCGGCCCTCCCTTCGTTGGGGCTGTCAATTGGCGGTTGCTCATGCTTCCGGTCGACAGAAACGGTGGCGCGTCGAGCATGTGCTGGTTCGCCCCGCCGGGGATGCTCGTCCCACCCGAAACAAGCCGACCTTTCCATCAAGTGCTCCACCTACTTCACTTCTGCTTTGGTTGTGTTGCCAGTTGTTGTTGACATGACGTGCGGGTTGATGGCGGCGTGGGAGCGGCGGCTTACTAAGACGAGACGTGCCACCGTTACGGCAAGGGCGAGACCGGTTGCGACGGCGGGGACGGTCAACGCGGCGTCCATGTGTGGAAGGAGCTGCCGGTGCTGGGCCGCAAGCGTCGAGGTCCCGAGCACGGCGGTGGCGACCGCGAGCATCAAGGCCCCGCCCAGTTGCATGCTCGTGTTGACGATGCCCGATGCCACGCCCTGTTCGGTGTTGGCGATCCGGGCCGTGGCTTGGATGTTGACCGAGGGAAAAACGATGGCGAATGCAGTTCCGGTTGTGATGATCGTGGGGAGGAGAAACTCCACGTAGGGCATCGATGGGCTGACACGGAGCAATAGCAGGTAGCCGACGACGGCGACGGCGAGACCAACGACCAGCAGTCGCTCGGTCCCGAATCTCGGCGCGACGGCTCCTACGCGCGGCGCCACGAAGAAGGCCATCACGCCCGATGGGGCGAAGGAGAGGGCCATCTGGAGCGGTGACCACCCGAGCGAGTTCTGCACATACAGCGTCAGGATGAACTGGAACGCGACGTACGAGCCCAGCAGGAGCCCTCCGACGAGATTGGCGTGCACCAGGGAGGCCGATCGAAGCAGGTGAAGCCGTAGGAGCGGCCTCGGATGTCGACGTTCCAAGAGAACGAACAGTGCGAACAGGACCACCGCCGCGGCGAGTGCGCCGATCGTGGAGGGGCTCGACCAACCATGCGATGGTGCCTCGACAATTCCGTACACAAGGAGGAGTAGACCGGCAGTGCCCGTCACCGCCCCGCCGAAGTCGAAGCTGCTCAGCGTGAAACGCTCACGCGTCGAAGAGGGGATGACGCGAAGTCCCGCTGCGACGAGGAGTAAGGCCACAGGTCCAGGGGTGATAAGCGTCGCTCGCCAACTGAGCCCGGTGAGCAGCCCGCCGGCGACGAGCCCGAGGGTGTAACCGCTTGCCCCAAACGCCGTGTAGATCCCTAGGGCTCGCGCTCTGGGCGGACCCTCCGCGAACGAAGTAGTGACAATGGATAGTCCGGCGGGAACGGTGAACCCGGCCGAAACCCCCTTCACGAAGCGCAGGGCGACGAGCGCGAATTCGTTGCTCACCAACCCACCGATCACCGACGCGGCACCAAAGACCGTCAGCGCCGTTAGGAACACGCGCCGCCGTCCGAGCAGATCGGAGGTGCGCCCGCCCAGAAGGAGAAAGCCTCCGAAGCCGAGCACGTAGCCGCTCACGATCCACTGCAGAGAGCTGGCCGGTAGGTGGAGCTGCCGGCCGATCGACGGAATGGCGACTCCGGCCATCGACACGTCCAGACCGTCGAGCAGCTGGGCACCACTGACCACGATCAGCAGCGCCCACGTCGCTGCTCGCCAGTCGCGAGACGCCACCGGCCCCAGGACGGGCGCTGGGGAACGGCCGAGTTCCTGCAGGGGACGCTTTTCACGGAGGAGGGTGGAAAGCATGGCCGTCCTTTCGCTGTCTGTACAAACAACTATATTACGGATACTTGTTACGTCAAGCAGATAATCTGGGTTCGTGGCAGCGACGAAGCCGACAGCGGAGGTCAAGCCCCTAACGGCGCTGGAGGAGGCCGCCTGGCGCGCCATCAACCGCGCTGTACTGGTGATCCCCCGCGTCCTCGACAACGACCTCCTCGAAGCACACGGCCTGAACCTCACCGAGTACGCGGTGCTGTTCAACCTCTCCGAGGCTCCCCACCGGTCTCTCCGAATGGGTGACCTGGCGAACTACCTATCGATCACCAGCGGCGGACTCACTCGCGTCGTCGACCGTCTCTCTAGACAGGGCCTCGTCGAGCGCGTCCGGGACGAGTCAGACGGCCGCGGCCAGATGGCAGTTCTGACAGATACCGGTTTTCAACGACTCGAGCGCGCATGGCCCACGCACCTGGCAAGTGCCCGCAGGCACGTGATGGACCACCTTTCGGAACTCGACCTCGCCGCCTTAGCCAAGGCGATGGAAGCGGTCGGCAATGAAGACATTGGCCCCCCCGCACGGCGGTCACCGCAACCAGCATCCTGAGCGGGTGAGCCCGCATTAGGTGCCAGCCTTTCAATGCTCCTGGTGAGCCGTCTTCCGTGAAACACAACACCGCTCCTTGGGGCAGGAATGGCAACCGCACGGGTAGCGTCGTCGCCGTGCCCGCGCCGAACTGGTTCTTTCGGTTCATGTACGACCGTGAGAGCGCAGCCTGGGAACGGGGACGCGACGAGCCAGCTAACCGTGAGTTGGTCCAGCGGACCGCAGAAGTGCTCGCGACCGTGGTCGCACCGCCCGGACCTGTCGCCGACCTCGGCTGCGGCCCCGGCGCGCACGCCCTGGCACTCGCGAGACGCGGTTATGACGTCGTGGGTCTCGACGGGTCACCACGCATGGTCAAGGTCGCTCGGACACGAGCAGCCCGCGACAAGATCGACGCGAAGTTCGACGTTCACGATGTCAGAGCGCCGTTGCGCTTCGCGGACGCATCAGTCGGGGGTGTCCTTGCGATCCTCGTCGTACAGCACCTCCCCCATCCCGGAGCCTTCATCGCCGAGATACGGCGATGCCTTCGGCCCGGCGGGCACGTAATGATCACCGCTCCGGCCCGAGAGAGAAGACCGGTCACCTACCAGAATCTGTACTGGCGGCTACGCGCGGCGTGCTTCCACCTGGTTCCCGGCGTCGTCCGGTTCTACGACACGTACTCCTTGCCTCGTCTAGTCGAGGACCAGGGCCTAACTGTCATCGAATGCAGCAGCGAACCCGGTCGCGTGAACTTGGTGGCTCGCGCCTAAGGGCACTAGACGGTCAACGTGGGCTTTTCGGCGACATCCCTTGACAGCTCGCAGTGACGTAGCACTTGAGTGGTGGCTCGGCTGTGGTCTGAGGCACGTTGTGGAAGCGATCGACGAAGATCGCGTTGTACAGGTGCGCGGTGTAAGTGGGGATATCGGTGGGGTCGATGTACGGCATTGCCAGTCGCGAACAGACCGACCGGTCGATTCGGGTTGGCTGGGCGGGCCCATTGTGGGTGAGCGCGTCGACGACCAAGGCGTAGGCGACGGGGTCGTAGTAGTAGGCCAAATGGTCGGCGACGTTGAGCGGACAGATGTCCTGGGTCGCGATATTGGCGATAGCTCCCCCGCCGAAATGCAGTGAGGTCGACCCGTTGCCGTTCAGGTTCGGCTGCACAAACTGGCTGGTGTGGGAGAAGATGTTGGTGTACGAGATCCCGGGAAAGGTCTCCTGACCGGAGTTGAGTGCTGCAGTGAAGTGGGAGTTGTCGGCTTGCTGCCATATCGCCGGCGGGCAACTGCCGTAGCACAAGGGGTTGGCACATATACCACCGGGGCAGAGGTCGTGGACAACTACCGTTCCGTGGTTGGGCGCCTCCAGATCGACCAGCTTGGCGGTCATCGGTCGAATGTCGGGCCAGAAGCGAAGGGCCCATCGCGGCTCAGGGCCGCCTCCTTGGCTCCAGCCCAGCAGCGTGATCCGCCGACCGGCATGGGCGTGGATGGTCCGGATCGCATACACAACGTATTCGGCGCTTACCTGGATGTCCTCGGTCGTGAAAAACGGGATCGTCAAGGTGCAATAGGGAATGGCCAAGGCGTCGAACGCCCGCTCGTACCCGAAGTAGGCCTCGTCTGGGTTGACCAGGGTAGGTGCCACGAACAAGATGGGATCCCGGCCGGACTCGACCAGATCTGAGGTGCACCGCATGCTCTGGGCCAGGTTCTCAGCGGGAACGCTCAACGCAGGTCCAGGCCGGTTCACTGGCGCGTAGCTCGCATTCTCGACACCCTGCGCGGCCGCAGCCGGCAGGAAGAGAACCACGAGAACGCCAGTGAGCAGGTACCTCACGGCCTGACGGCGGCGGATACCTCGCCGGACCTCATTGAGGTCAATCCCCATGCAGTGTTACATTATAGAAAATATCTCATCTCTGCAACAGATCCCGATATGTATCGTCTAGAAACTGCCCTGGCTCGCCAACTCGCGACAGATCGACCTCACCGGCCGAGCGCCCTGGACGCCTTTGAGGCAGCCCGCAAGCGGTTCATCGCCGGTGAACGGATCGAGATGGGCGCGCTAGCTGATGAGATCGGCACCACCCGGGTCACCCTCCACCGATGGGTTGGCAGCCGCGATCAGCTGCTGGGCGAGGTCCTCTGGTCACTAGCCGAGCCGACACTGCGTCAAGCCCGGGGAGCTACCCGCCGCCGGGGCGGCAAGGGCATTGCCGACGCTTTCGGCCACTTCCTACAGGCCGTCCATGATGCACCCTTCTTTCGCACATTTCTCGAACGTGAACCCGAGATCGCACTGCGCGTCCTCACCACCAAGAACTCAGCCCTGCAAGGCCATCTGGTCGAAACGATGCGAGACATGCTGGCCGCCGAACTCACGGCCGGACGGCTCGATCCCCCCATGGGCCTCGACGACCTCGCCTACATCATCATCCGGCTAGGCGAATCGTTCATGTACACCGACATCATCACCGGAGGTAACCCGGATCCTGACAAGGCCCGCCGAGCCGTCCTCGCCCTCCTGCGCTAACAGTCAGCGTGCGATCGCCCATACCCCACCCCTCGTCATCGACTCGTGGTCTGCCCCTTGAAGGTGATTACCGTTCGGTTCGCAGATCAAACGGCTTGGGTCGCCCCTGTGCGAAAAAGCTCGGGGGGTTGGTCGAGGGTCCGTTCGGGAAGGACCAAGGTGAAGGAAATCGTGACGAGAAGGGTTCCGTGATGCCACAAAGCGCCTGGAACAAAAAGAGGGAGCGGCAATACGAGCACATCGCCGAGGGTCTCGAAGGGAGAGGCCGTTCCGAACGGGAGGCGAAGTCGATTGCGGCTCGTACCGTCAACAAGGAGCGTGCCCGCACCGGGGAGGCCCGGTCGTCGAGCCGAACGTCCACCCAGGACATCTCTTCCGGTAGACGCGGCGGTCTGCGGTCCCATCGCGGAGCCGGCGGACCGACCTATGACCAGCTGTACAACGAAGCCCGTAACCGCAACGTGAAGGGTCGCTCGAGGATGAACAAGTCCCAGCTGGCGCGCGCTCTCGGCCGCTAGGGACGTCACCTTGGACTGGCTGCCGGTCTCCTCGCTGACCAGCAGTGTTTACCGGGTGCCGACCGAGACGCCGGAGTCTGACGGCACACTGACTTGGTCACAGACCACCGTGGTGGTGGCGCAAGTCAGCGCGGGCGACCGCACCGGGCTCGATTGGACCTATGGCAGCGCCGGATGGAGCATGGTCATCAACGAATGAGTTGTCACCCGTCGTCGTCGGCAAGGAGGTTTTCGAAGTTGGACGGGTGCATGACGAAATGGTCCGCGCTTGCGGCAATATCGGACGGTTAGGCGTTGGAGGCCACGCCATTTCTGCGGTGGACATTGCCGTCTGGGATCTAAAAGCCCGACTGCTCGACCCGCCACTCTGTGATCTGTTTACACGGCACCGCGACGACGTTCGTGGATGCCAACGGTGCCTACAACCTCAAGCAAGCTTTCCGCATGGGACATCGGACGGCCGATGAATACGGAGTAGTTTGGTTCGAGGAGCCGGTTTCCTCTGACGACCTATCCGGATTGGCGCACCTGCGAAATGGGCTCGCCCTCGATGTAACGGCCGGCGAATACGGCTACACCGAGAATTACTTCGCAACGATGGTCGCCGCGGGGGCAGTCGATTGATTGCAGATAGACGTCACCCGCTGCGGAGGCTATACGTCGTGGCTGCGTGCGGCGGGCATCGCCCTCGCCGCGGGACTGCAGGTTTCGGGTCACTGCGCCCCGAGCCTCCACGCTCAGTTCGCGAAGCTGACGCGGCTAGGTATCGGATCGGGTGACTCGCTGCCAGCTCGGTGATACGGGTTGTTGAGCAACAACAGCGGGTACAAACCATTGTGATAGCAGTCGAACGCCTTAGCACTTTCTAGACGTCGAGGAGGACGGAAAGATGGGCTTGATCCTGTTGATCCTTCTGCTGGCGGTTCTTTTCGCCGGCCTCGGTTTCGCCGTTCACGTCTTATGGGTTGTCGCGGCGGTTGTGTTCGTGTTCTGGCTGGCCGGCTGGGGATTCGGACGCGGAGCATCCGCTGGCTCCGGCCGAGGCTGGTACCGTTGGTGACGTCGTGCGCGCGAAGGACGCAAACGCGGGCAGATCGTCGGAGGGATGCTAGGCGGCAAGGAGAGTGCGATCCGTAGAGCTCGCACCCCGGAGTCGCCGTCATAACCGGCGGAACCGCGGGGGTCGGCAGGGCGGTTGTGCGTGCCTTCTCCGAAGTGGGCTTCGACGTGGCAGTCCTCGCGTCGTGGCCAGGTCGGTCTCGAAGCGCGACGAAGGATGTCGCTCAGTTCGGTCAGCGATGTCTCGCCTTGCCTGTCGACATTCGCAGTTTTGACGAGGTCGACCACGCGGCAGCACATATCGAGGCGTAGCTCGGACCTCTTCGATCGCCATCCCCAGCCGGTTCCGCCCGTCGCTGAAGGTATCGAGACCCAACGCCAGCTAGAGGTCGTGCATGCAGCGGGCTGTCAACTGGCCCAGGGATACCTGTTTGCTGGGCCCGTCCCCCTGTCCCAGCTGCTGTCGATGGTTGGCGAGAAGGGCCGCCCGATCCCGCACGAGGCGGTCTCCAGCACGCGTTGTAGGAAGCCAATTCGGGATTTTCCATTGAGCCCCAACTAATCGACAAATGCGCGCAATGGCTATTTACTCCCGTCTCGTTTGTACCGAATGTCCGAGGGTGAGGTTGAGCGCCCGGGCGTATCCGCCCTCGTGGATAGGAAGCCTTAGCCGGTCAGTGGCGGTCTCTGCCGTGTCCCGGTGGATCCGTTCGGGTTTGGAGTGGCTGCCGAGGGGACAATCGCTTAGCGAAGACGTTTGGCGGGTTCGGCACCGAACGTTGTCCTACCTGCTCCGGTTTCATATCGCAGTAGTCCTCGTGTTTGCCCTGGCACGCGGATACAGCATCGGTCAGGCGAGCGTGTATGCCGCGATCATTGCCGTCTTCGCACTGTTGTCGGCTTCGGACCCACGTCGACGGGGCTTCGTGTCCGCCATGAACGCTCTTGGGTTGGTTACGTCATCTGCCGTCTTGGTGGATCTCAGTGGCGGCGTGATCGAGATGCATTTCCATTTTTTCGTGATTGTCGGAATTCTCACGCTTTACCAGGACTGGCTTCCGTTCCTCCTGGCGATCGGATTCGTCGTCGTGCACCACGGGGTGTTCGGGGCGATCGATCCCAAAGCTGTATATGACCACCCCTCGGCCATCAACGAGCCACTCGAGTGGGCGTTGATCCACGGCTTCTTTGTTCTCGCGGCCAGCGCGGCCAGCGTGGTGGCTTGGAAGCTCAATGAGGAGCAAGCGTTCCGAGATGCGCTGACCAAACTTCCCAATCGGGCCTTGTTCCAGGATCGGGTCTCCCACGCGTTAGCCAGGACGGACCGGCATCCAGGCGCCCTTGCCGTGTTGTTCATCGACTTGGACGGATTCAAGGACGTCAATGACAGCCTGGGTCATAGTGCGGGTGACCATCTCCTTTGCGAGGTTGCGGATCGCCTCAGAGGCTGTTTGCGCAACGCCGACACAGCCGCGCGTCTCGGCGGGGACGAGTTCGCCGTACTTCTAGAGGATTTGAATGAAACAGACGATGCAGCTGCGGTCGCTGATCGGATACTTGACGCGCTTTCGGTTCCGTTCGTCATTGGCGGTCGGGACACCATGGTCGGGGCGAGCATCGGCATCGCGATGAACACATCGCTGGACGACACCGAGAGCCTGCTGCGCAACGCGGACGTCGCGATGTACTCAGTGAAGGCAAGTGGTCGGGCTCGTTACGACTTTTACGCGATGGAGATGCTCTCTTCGGTCGTCGACAAAGTAGAGCTCGCCCAGCAACTTCGGATCGCAGTTGAACGCGATGAATTCGTCGTCTTCTACCAGCCGATGGTCGAGATGGTGTCGGGCGAAGTGTTGGGCCTCGAGGCACTTTTGCGGTGGCAGCACCCCACTCGTGGGTTGCTGCTGCCCAGCGAATTTATCGAGATTGCCGAGGAGACCGGAACGATCGTGTCGATCGGTGACCGCGTACTCGCGACCGCATGCCAGCAGGTGATGGCTTGGAACGGCTCATTGAGCGGACGGAACTTGAAGGTTTCGGTCAACCTCTCGCCGACTCAGGTGTTGCAGGCCGGAATCGTCGACTCTGTCAAACGCGTTCTTGACGAATCGGGGCTCGACCCCGAGTCGCTGGTCCTAGAGCTTACGGAGGCTGTCATGGTCCGCGACACTGACCTGGCCTTCCGGCGTCTCCAAGAGCTGAAGGAGCTGGGTGTCAGGTTGGCCATCGACGACTTTGGTACCGGGTACTCCTCGCTTAGCTACCTCCGGCAGGTTCCGTTCGACATCTTGAAGATCGACAAGGAATTCATCGACGGATTAACCAGTGGTGTGACCGACACTGCGTTGACAAAGACCATACTCAGCCTGGCTGACACGCTAGGGATGTTCAGTGTCGCCGAGGGCGTGGAGGAGAGGAACCAGGCGGTCGTCCTACAGGGCCTTGGTTGCCGCTACGCCCAGGGATATCTGTTCTCGAAGCCGCTTCCGGCCGCGGACATCGAGCGCCTCCTGGTCAGTAGAGATTCGACGTTGCTCGAAGGAGTTGAATCCCAATGATCCTTGGTGTCGCCAAGTCATCGGCAGCTCCCGGCCACCCGCTTTGGCACTTCGGCGTCGTCGCGGGAGCGGCAATAGTGAGCTTCTTGGTAATCAAGATCATGGACTGGTCGCGAAGGGGGGATTACCGGATAACTCGCTTCTTTCGCCCTGAGTCTGCGGTCGCGGCGCTCGGCTTGGCCTCTAGCGGCGTTCACGCGTGGGTGTGTCCCGAGCATTTTCACGAATGGGTTCTCTACGGGGTGTTCTTCATGACCGCGTCGATCGTTCAGGCCGGATGGTCGGCAATCGTCTTCCTCCGTCCTAACCGCCGTCTACTCCTCGCAGGCGCTGCCGGCAACTCGGCGGTGATAGCTCTCTACTTCGTTTCGAGAAGCATCGGCATACCCTTCGGTCCGGATGCCTTCCACCCGGAAACCTTTGACACCCTCAGCATGGTCGCCACCGTCTGCGAGGCGGGCGTGGTCGTGATCGCCGCGTCCCTGGCGATCGCGCACCGAGCCCCGGAGCGCCTTCTTCCACGCCGTCACGCACCCGAAATCATCCAGCGTTTTCGAGTTCGATGCTCCTCGCTCGCTCTCGAGGAGACTCGTCTATATGAGCCCGCGTCAGAACGCTCCGATTCCCCACGGCGTGCCGAGACCGGTCGGCCCGTCCCATCCCACTCCAGCGCCGCATTGCACTGCCGGCGAGCAGGACCCGTTAGACCCTGAGGTCACGTCGTTCAGGGTGCCCGGCACCGATCCCGACCAGTAACTGCGGTGCAAGTACGGATACGAGCCGTAGCCGGGGTTGTTGTTGGCTGTCGACGTTGCCGTCGCGGCGTTGCCGGCCAGCGCGTAGATGGAGGCGATGATCGGGCTTGCGACGCTCGTGCCGCCGAAGACCAGCCATCCCTGGAATCCCTGGTACGCGTAGCTGTCGTATACGGCGACGCCCGTATTCGGGTCTGCGATAGCCGAGACGTCGGCGACCGCGCGCAGCGAGCAACCGGTGTTGAGACTGGCTTGCCATGAAGGCTGGTTGTTGTAGCCGGAACACCCAGAGCCTGCTCCAGACCAAGCCGTCTCGGACCACCCTCGCGGATCGCTCGCGTTCTGGCTGAGTGAGGTCCCGCCGACAGAGGTGACGAAGTCACTCGACGCGGGGTACTCGGGATATCCCGTATAGCCACCGTCTCCCGAAGAAGCAGTGATGGCGATACCCGGATGGTTGAAGTAGCCCCCGTAGCTGCTGTCCGGGAGATCGGTCCCAAGGAATGACTGTCCGCCCCAACTGTTAGAGATTTCAGTCGCTCCCAGCGCCACCGCTTCGTTCTCGGCTGCGCCAAGGTCGGCGAAGCTGGTGCTGTTCGCTTCTACGAGAAGGATCTTGCAGTTGGGGCAAATCGCCGAGACCATATCTAGGTCGAGGCTTATCTCCTGCGACCAGGATGCGTCGTTCTGCGGGTAGCTGCCTTGGACGCCGTTCTGGTTGACCTTGGTGAAACAGCCGGTCCCGCAGGCTGGAAGCTTGTACTGGGATCGGTAGATGGCCAAGTCCGACGCGGCCCCGGGGTCGTTGTAGGCATCGACGATGGCGACCGTCTGGCCCGTCCCGTTGGTCGAATAAGGAGCCAGGCCGTAGGCGCCCCGGAGGTCCGAGGGTCCGAATCCCGACGGCGGAGGATTCGGGGGCGTCGTGGTCGTGGTCGTCGGCAGCGTCGTGCTGGTCGTGCTGGTCGAAGTTGTGGTCGTCGGAACCGTGGTGGTTGTGGTCGACGTCGTTGTCGTGGTGGTGGGGACCGTGGTGGTTGTGGTCGACGTCGTCGTGGTAGTGGGCACGGTGGTTGTGGTCGTCGTGGTCGTCGTCGTTGTAGCCGTCGTAGACGTGGTGGTGCTCGGAGCCGTAGTGGTTGTCGTTGATGCCGACGTGGTAGTCGACGCCCTCGTGGTGCTCGTCGTGGGGTGCCTGAAGGGTTGTGCCCCGGTGCGGTGTGAACGGTCCGTATTGAGGAGGGCGTCGCACGCGGCGTGACCCTGCGTCGGCTTGGCGCAGACATGTATGTAGTGACCGTTGCCGTTCGACGGAACCGCGCTAGAGGGTGCCACTCCGACAAGGACGGACGCGACGAAGGCTGCCGAAAGAAGGGCTCCACCTGCTGCCGCGGGTCGCTTCATCGTCTCGCCCTCCTGACTTGCCAAGCTTGCTCCCATAGGCGCGGCGATCGGAGGTTACTCGCCTCGTGTTCGCCGATGCTGTAGGAGGAAGAATTAGCTCCTACGCAAAAGGGGAAAATGCGGAAATTCCGACCGAGTCGGCTAGTCGTTGTCGTCCACGGCGATGCCAATCGAAGCAAAGAGAGCGAGCGCGGCTGGGATGACTTGGTCACTGCCGATTGTGACGCCTCGAAGTGAGTCGCCACCGCGGATGCCTTCCAGGTGGGACCGCTGGAGGCGACTTCCGGCAAGGTCGCATTTGGAGAATTCGACATTGGAGAGGTCGCAACCGTGGATGCGGCTCCCGGGAAGCCGCGCGCCGTAGAAGTCGCACTCCACGAGGTTCGAATCGCAAAGCTCGCTGCGCTCCCACACCGTCATCCGAAAATTGCCGCCGTCGATCTTGCAGTCGAGCATTGCCACGTCGGTAAATCGAGTTCCTTGGGCCTGGACACCCGAGAGCCGGCAGTGCTGAAACTCGACGCGCTCGAATTGGCATCCCCCCAACACCGCGCCGGACAGGTCAGAGTCGGCGACCAGGCAGTCGATGAAGGTGGCGCGCAGCAGATGGCTACCTGTCAGCGTCGCACCGGTAACACGAGACTCTCGAAGAGTCAGGTCTGAGAAGTCCGCCCCAGTGAAGTCGCCAGTGACGAGGGCACTGGTGCGGTCATCCTCGTCGTCCAACGAGTCGAGCTCCGTCAACTCCTCGTCATCGAGCCGAGGGAGACGGCGGACGGGACCCTTGCGGTTCATTGACCAACCAGTGCTTCCGAGTGAACCACCTCACGCCTGGATTTCTGAGTCGTCATCGTAGCGATCGGCTGGCGGTCATTCGTTTCCCGTTGCGGGCCTCGCCTAGCTTGAAGAGATCGAACTCGCCGGCGGGATTGTCGCGTTCGGGCAACCCTGGTCCACCGCGGGCGATCCCAATGGCGGCAGGGTTGGGAAAGTCGGCTTGTGGCGCGCGAGCGCGTCCATTTTTAGAAAGTCGGTCAGATCGTTGGCGTTGGCGTCTCGCCAGGTGAGGGCGGGAAGGTTCCACTTCTCCTCCATCATCGCCAGGATCGACGTTCCGTCGTGGAGGACATGGCTGACGAACCCGGGTCTGGCATACGGCGAGACGATGATCGCCGGAACCCTGAACCCGTACCTGGCGAAGCCTTCGTAGGTCGACTCGGTGGGCTGGACCTGGGGAGGGATTAGATCGGGAGCTAGTGCGGGTGGTGGAGGAACATGGTCGTAGTAGCCACCACCTTCGTCATAAGTAATGACAAGAAGGGTCGACGGCCAGTCTGGCGATGCTCCGATCGCGTGCACGACCTGGGCCATCATCTGCTCCCCAAGGACGATGTTCTGCGGGTTCTCCTGCGACTGCGTGCCGAAGTTCTCGTCGAGAAGAGAAAACGACGGCAGCGTTCCGGAGGCAGCGTCGACGAAGAACCGGGTGAACGGCTTGTTGTGGATTGCCTCGGTCGCCCCGGTTGTCGTGGGGTAGAGGTTCGGCGTCGCGCCGGTCGGATATGAGTCGGCGTAGTCGGCCCAGCTGATCCCGAAGGTATCCAGTTCGTTGAACACCGTCGGGGCTGGCACCAAGAGACCAGCATCGGGAACAGCGTTGCCTGCCCCCGTGCCGATGTCGTCGGTCATCCCCGAGGACGTCCCGGCGATTAGGAACCGTCTTTCAGGGTCGGTCTGCGCCAGGGCCGAAGAGAACCACCGGTCGCCGATGGGGAACAGCGACGCAAGGCTGTAGGTGAACGGCAGATCCTGGCCGGTCCAATACCCCATCGCCACCCCGCCGACGATCTCGCTGGTCGCGGGGCTGATCGGTGTCCTGACGAATCCGTCGTTGCGCCCCTTGTCGTAAGCGTTGTGGCTCGCCGCCCATTCCTGGCTCGGCCGCGAGTTCAGCTGACACGTGGTCGGCATGTGGAAGGCGTGCTGGACGTGCCCGTCGGGAAAGGCGGTTCCTGCCGGGTAGGGGTTGGTGGCCGTCGGCTGGCCGCCCGGCCCGAGAGTGAACCCGTCGCCCTTCCCGAGCATCCCGAGCAGGTTGTCGTAGGTGTGGTTCTCCATCATTAAGACCACGATGTGGTCGATGCCCGGCAACATGTCCGTGCCCGCCGGTCGCGATGAATCGGGCAGCGACCCAGGACAGCGCAGGACCGTCCGGCCGGCGGTTTGCAGGACGGCCCGCCAGCCGGAGGGTGGTGGAACCGAACAGGTGGGGACCGGAGAGGCCTGAGCTCCTTTGCCCACGCCGGCCAGACCCGACAGGAGCGGACTCAGAGCCAAAGTCAGGCACGCAGCAAAAAGGATTCGTTCCGCGCGGGTCGATCGGGATGCCGACACGGAACATCTCTTCGACGCCCGCTGCTCCATTCCCCGCGGCGAACGAGATCAGGGCGCGGGGGCACCGGGAGCAGGCCGAGATCGTGCGCCTACGAGAGGCCCTTGCCGGCGGGACTCGTGGGGCCTTGAATGGGGTGGCGAACCTGTTGAGGCGGAGTTCGCATCGGAGCGTCTGGAGGTGGGTTGATTGGCGAGCAACGTTGTCCGACTCGATGCGGGCGTGGGCGCCGAGGACGAGGCGCTCCGCGTGGCCGAGCAGGTTCACGACGAGGCGTTGAGAGTGGCCGAGGAGGTGGCTAACAGCGAGCGGGATCGAGCAGAAGCCCTGCGAGCGGCCACGGTTGCCAGGGCCGAGGTGGTTCGGGCTGCGACGGTCAGTCGGGCGGAGGCCTTGAGACGGGTCTCGACTCAACACGACGAAGCACTCAGAGGAGCGGAATCGGCGCGAGCGTCCGCGCTACGAGAGGCCGAGTCCGCTTACGGCCGGTCGCTCTCGACGGCCGAGGCTGCAACGGCGCGCACCGTCGAGGAGGCCTACCAGGAGGAGATGGCGGCCGCGCAACGAGCGCACGAGGAAGCTCTGAAGGCCGCCGAGGCGGCGGCAGAGAGTGCGATTGCTCGCGCCGAGGCCATCCGCAAAGCCGGCATGGAGCGCGCCGAGGCCATCAAGATGGCAGGGGAGAAGCGAGCCGCTGATCTGCGCCTCGCTGTCGCAGCGTACGAGGAGGCGCTTCGCCAGGCCGCCCGCAGACGCGCCGAGGATTTGCGAAAGGTTGCCCACGAGCACGACGAGGCGATGGCATCGGCGGACCTTCTATATCAGGAGGCTCTGCGCGCTTCCGCGGAAGCGCGGCCGACTTTGACGTCCTGGTCGACGAACGCTGAGACCGCCGCCGGTGAAGAGTTGATCGATGGGGGCGAGCGGGTCGAACCTGCGGTCGTCAACGTCCAGCAAGACTCCAAGGAGAAGAGACGCGGCTGAGGTTGCCGTCAGCTCGCAGTGGCAGCCAACAGGCCGTCGGACTGGAGGAGAGTGTCGACGATCATCGGGTAGTCCGGCCGGCCGCCGTCCCACTGGCAGCTATATGGCGTTACCGACCACGATTCCGCGGAATCGCGAACCGCCGTTGGTAGCGGCGCGGGAACTGCCGGAACCTCGACTCCGTTCCGGTTGAAGAAGCGAAGGCTCCCGTCGCTTAAGCGCTCCATCTTGAAGCCGCCTTCGTGCAGCCGGCGGTGATGCCGGTGGCACAGAAGGATCATGTTGTCGAGATTTGTGAGCCCTCCGTTGATCCAGTGATGAATGTGGTGGCCGTGAAGGTGTCCTCGGCGTGTGCAGCTCGGATACTGGCAATGATGGTCCCGGTGCCTGAGGGCCCGCTCGAGCGGACGATTCGGCCTGCGGGTCCGACGACCCACACCGACGACCTTGCCGGCGGAATCTTCGGTGATGGTGACGGTCGGTCCGTCGCAGGTCAGTCGCCGGGCGGTTTCGGCCGACAGCCCCGGGCCGTCGGACACGTGGCAAACCCCGGGGTCGGAATCGGTCGCGTCATCATCTGATTGGAGCGTCTTCTCTTCGACAAGGATGGTGACCAGGTAACGGTCATCGTCCGATCCGGAAGCCTCCGTGTTAGCGCCGTCGGACACGAGTTGCATGAGCGCGTCCGCGCGAGCCGCTGCTGGCGGGTTCCACGCACCTTCCCTATCCGCCGCTTCAACATCCCCGTGGCTTGTCGCGGCATCGATCGCTGCGGCGAAGAGCGCTCCCTCCTCCGCCGGCAGGCAGAACCGTCCCACCAGGTTGCCGTCGTCATCCCAGCTGTAGCTCAGCGCCATGCGCGTCAAACGCTTCTCCGTGAGCTCGTCGCTGGCCCTCGACGATCTGCGGTAGCCGCGCAAGGCGGTCTCCAGCTGGGCCGCGGTCATATATCCCGCCATTTCCACCAACTGCTCCTCGGTTTCCGCCGTGGCGACCCGGGTGATGGCCCGAACCTGCGAGTAGGAGAGCTGGCCGGTGGCGAAGCGTTCCCGCACCAAGGCGAAGCTGCCCAGCGAGGTCGCCACTCGGACCTGCTCGCGGGCGGTCACCGGGCTGATGCCGCACTTCCAGGACAGCCACGACGCCATGTCGTGGCACTCCCAGGGCTCCCATCCCCGCCGGCGGTCGAACTCGCCGGCTGCCATGAGGAAAGCGCAAGTTGCTTCTGCCATCCGGGCCGAAAGGCTGCACAGCTCCTTCTCGAGTTCATCGACGGACATTGATGCAGGGTCGTCGCACATGGTGGTAGTCTATCGAACAGGTGTTCGAACTTCACCACATTTTTTGGGCGTGCCAGTGTCGCTCGGACCGCAATGATCATTCGTCGAAGCAATACCAGAAGGGCTCGGAGCGTTCGTGATGTATCCATGCCTTCGTTAGTGGAAGACGCGTTTCGGAAAGCGTTGCGCGGGTAAACGTGTGCTGCTAAACACGAAACGTTTTTGGGGTAGGAGCCCTGACGCGACACACCCGCTACCGGGAGGGAGGGAAAGTTGCGAAGGTTGAGAATTGCTGTAGGTCTGATCCTTAGCGCCGTCGCAGCACTAGGACTTGTTCTTTCGGTTAATCCCACTGCTGCACGCGCGGCCCTCAACAACGTGGGCACCGGCGGTTACTGGCTCGTCGCTTCCGACGGCGGAATCTTCAACTTTGGAGGAGCGCCGTACTTCGGATCCACGGGGGCTATCCATCTAAACGCCCCGGTCGTCGGTATGGCGGCGACACCCGACGGTCACGGTTACTGGCTCGTCGCTTCCGACGGCGGAATCTTCAACTTCGGTGACGCGGCGTTCATGGGGTCGATGGGTGGTTCGCATCTCAACAGGCCTGTCGTCGGTATAGCCGCAACGCCTGATGGCAAGGGGTACTACCTCGTCGCCTCCGACGGAGGAATTTTTACGTTTGGAGATGCAAAGTTCCAAGGGTCGATGGGCGCCAGCCATCTGAACCAACCGGTTGTCGGGATGGCGGCCGCTCCAGGCGGCGGCTATTGGTTGGTTGCGGCGGACGGCGGCATCTTCACGTTTGGTGTTCCGTACTTCGGATCGATGGGAGCGAGCCACCTGAACAAGCCCGTCGTTGGCATGGCTTCGACGAACGATGGGAAGGGCTACTGGCTAGTTGCCTCTGACGGTGGGATCTTCAACTTCGGGGATGCAGGCTTCTTCGGGTCGACCGGAGCGATTCGTCTGAACCAGCCGGTGGTCGGGATGGCGGCAACCTTCCACGGAAGCGGTTACTGGCTAGTCGCCTCTGACGGTGGGATCTTCAACTTCGGTGACGCCGGGTTCTACGGATCGAAGGGCAACTGCGTCCTGAACAAGCCCGTGGTCGGCGTGGCAGCGAACGGGTAGCGGCAGAGAGGAGAAGCGAACGTCATGATCAGGCGCATCAGAATCTTCGGCTGGCTGATCCTCGCAACAGGTGCCGTGATGCTTGCGATTGTCGGTTCTTCAGACGCATGGGCGTACGGACCCGGCGGAGGAACTGCATCGGTGTCCGCGTCTGTTTTGCAGCAGCCCAACGGGCAGGCAACCCTCACGGTGAGCGGGAGCGGATACGGCCCCAGCGAGACGGTGCAGTTCGAAGTGTTCTCGCAAGGCGAGAGCGTAGGGGCGACGACAAGCACGGCTTCGGGCACGATCAGCACGATCCTCAGCCTTCCTGGGGGACTGGCCGCCGGTCAGCACACGCTCACCGGGACCGGAACGGTCAGCGGCAACTCTGGATCCACCAACTTCGTGCTGCCGCTGGCCACCACCAACCCCAACCCCTGCCCGGCAGCGTTCCGGAGCGGCCAGTCGGGGATCGTGCTCGCCGCCTTCTACAGCGCCCCGTGCGCGATACCCCCACTTGGGACTCATCTGCCGGCTTCCGCAGGTACCGCGAAGGGCGGCGGGCTGCTTCCCATCACGGGTACTCAGGTAAACATTCTCACCGGGTTGGGTGCAGGAGCGGTCGGCGTCGGTGGTCTCCTGGTGCTCGCTAGCCGGCGGCGTCGGGGCAGTAACTGGTCCTGATCAGCTGCTGAACCGCCAGGAGCGTGACTGGACCTCCCCGGCACTCTCATCGGTAGACCACGCCGTGCCGGATGACCCGGAACTGGTGGACACCCGAACATCCGCAGTCGGCGCAACGGCCAGTGGCTGCATTCGCAGGGTCATCCCGTAGCTCGAGCCACGGCGCAGCGATCCGTCGAAGTTGAGCCTGAGGGTGGAGGTCCCGCCCGCCGGTATCGCGAGGAAAGCGGAGTAGGCGGTTACGCCGTCCTCTTTGATGCCGGGCGAGAAGCCGACCGGTGTGCCGTTCACAGACGAGTCGGTGAGTATGAATGGGCTATAAACGGATAGCCACATGTCGTTGGTGCCCCGGGGGTAGGGCGCGCCTGAATTGATCCCGATGACGTAGTCGGGGAGACCTGACGACGGAGCGGTGTTCTCGAATTGGATGGTGACCGATCCCGAGACGTGCCCGGAAGCGGGGTTGTAGGTCACCTGGTCGTCGACGTGCTCCCGCAGGTAGGCGTCGATCTTGTTGTTGCCGGCGTTGGCCATCGTCACCGCCAGCAGGTCGCTTGACCGTCCACGCTTGGGAAAGCCGCCGGCGAGTCCGGCACGCTGAAGCAGTGGCCAGTCGGCGGGGTGACCGGTCCACAGCAAGAGACGGCCCTGGCGCACCTCGGGGCCCAAGACGGCGCCCAACTCCTTGGGTCCAGGGAGCGAACCCGCGTTGAGGCGGGAGAAGGCAGCGTCGACGGCGTCAGCCAAGAAGGCATCCCGTGACGGCTGGACCTTGTTGGGGAACAGCGTGTACTGCTGCCGCAGGAGGACGTCGCCGGCGTTGTCGGCGGTCAGAGGGAACGGCAGTCCCTTCACGTTCAGCGGGCCGGTGAAGTGCAGTAGCGCTGCGACGGCGTCGCCATCGAGAGCGAACACCCCATCAATCGGGCGGCCCGTGGTGTTCTGGTACATCTGCGCGATGACGCGCTCGACCGTCGGGAAGTCAGGTGAGTAGGTGACATCCTGGAAGTGCGACTCTGGGTGGAATGCTCCGTAGCGGGCGAGGTATTCGGGAACGCCGGTTACGAGGGGAGGATGGCTTCCTAGAGCGTTGTCGAGAGTGAGGATCGTCGACGCGTGGCCGAGGGTCAATCTGCCCTGGTCGGCAGTCATGAGCGCATAGATGCCGACGAAGCCGTCCAGCCCTCGAGTCTCTGAGGGTGTCATGAATGCCACGAAGTATTGGCGTGGACCCGCGGCGCCCAGGAGGCCGGGGGCGTCCTGGACCGCCAGCTGGCCAAGGCTGGCGTTGCGCTCGACCTTCTGCACTTCGGTCGAAAAATGGCGGAACCGCGTGGCCACCGGTGAAACGAGCCATTCGGATCCGCTGTGGGCGAGGTCAGCTTGCGCTCGTAAAAGTTGGGAGTTCAAGGCCGCGATCGGTCCGCCCATGGCGGCAAGAGCCGCCATATTGACCTGCCCATGGTCATAGCTGAGGCCGTGATAGTCGAGCCCCCGGGCTTCTCGGCTTGCGACGGATGTGAGCGCAGACGCTGCCCCGGTCGCGCCAGCGATCGCTCTCCGTTGCTGGGCAGCACCGGGAACCAGGAGTGCTCCGGCAGTCCACCATTCTCCGGTGCGCGAATGGGCGGCGCGGAGTGCCGACATTGCGGAATCCAGTTGCGTGGTCGCGGAGGCTGCGTCTCCCCCTTCAACCGCTGTGAGGGCCTGCTGCGCGAGGCTCACCCCTCGGGATGCAGCGTGCCGGGCCAGCAGGGCACCTGCGAGCAAAGGAAGGGTCACGATTACAGCTGCAGTGGCAAGTCCGATTGCTGACCGAGACATGATCCGGCGCCAGCGAAGGGTGAGATGCCGGTAGCTCGATGCGGCCACGAAGGCGAAGGCTGCGCCTGCAACAAGGGCGGTTAGTCCGTGAAATCCGACCGATGGCAGTCTGAGCAGGACTTGGATGGCCACGGCACCGATGACCGCCGAGATGCGGCGATAAGAGCGACGAAGAAAGCTGTAGGCGACGGAGGAGCCCAGCGCCAGACCCGCCGGGATGATCAGCCAGCCGCGTGACAACGCAGTTGCGACCGACGCAGTGACAATGATGGTTGCGCGGTTGCAAGTGCTCGCGACGACTGTCAGGACGCCAGCAAGCAAGGCGGTGTAAAGCGGATCGAGTGCGGCGTTCCCCGTGGGGTGGCAGTTAGCAAGCGCCCCGGCGACGGCCGAAGAGACAGCAATTGCGCCAATGAGAGACGCTGCTCTGCGGGAGGTTCGCCGACGTCTGACAGATCGCGCACGTTGTCGTAGGGCATATCCAGAAGGTTCTTCGTGCCACGACAGACTTGTGTCAAGCGCCCCGCGTGGCTCATCGTGCTCGCTCAACGCTTGGCAATCTAACGAAACACGAAGGATCGTTGTTGGCCGTATGGTCCTCTGCTACGGTGCGTTCAGCGGCAATGGATAGTTCATGGGTGGGTGGAAAGCTACGCGCGGGGAAAGGGCAGACTCTGCCCTCAGTAGAACGACATTAACTCGGCACGCGGGTCAGCGAGATTCCGTCAGTTTCGCGGCGGCCCCAACGGACGCAACGACAATGATCGTTGCGCGGACCGAACTCCCACCGCGGCCGAGGTCAACGTAATGAAGAAAATTGCGAAGTGCGCGGCGCGAGAAGATCGTTGACGTTGCGTGCGGTTTGACATGGCCGAATTACATCCCCGCCGCAACACGATGCAGTCGGTGGATTCGTTGTTGGCTGATGGGGCTTTTGGGTACGGTTTTGTTGACCGGCAACTTAAGTGCATCGTTGATGCGATTCGCGCTTACCAGGGGCGGGCTCTGCGTTCGTTAGTAACGGAATAGAGATGGCCAAATGCTCTGGCAGATGAAGTCCGATCGACGTGCCTACGATTTGGATTCGGAGATGAGGGACGACGGCGTCACGGGGTTCGCCGCTGGGGCTCACGAGATGCAAACCATCGCATCCATTCCTCCGTCTCAGGAGGTGCGTCTCAGAACCCTCCGAGTTGTTCCGCGGCTGACCAGCGACTTGATCTCAGTTGCAACAGGCTTGGGGATATTCAGCCGGATACATCGGGGTTTCAGTCCCTCCCAGGTCTACTTTGCGGCCGCATATCTGACAATCGCCGCAGTCATTGACGCGACACACGTGCGTCGTGCTTGGAATTACGTCGAAGAGTTCGTCGTTTCGATGAAGACGGTCTTCTGGGCGACCGTCTTGGTGTCAGCCGGTGCGTTCTTCGTTGATCGAAGTCTGTCACGGATCCTGTTTGGGTCCGTTGCCCTAGTGATGCTCCTCCTTAGGCCACTAGCGGCCGCGTTGGCCGACCGGGCCAGCAGCTCGCGGCGGGTCCAAAACCAGGTGGCTGTGGTCTCAGCACCTGAAGAGTTCGAGGAAGTCCTGGCGGCCTTTAAGGAGGTGGGGACAAGCAGGCTCTCGTTGACTAGAGCAGAGTGCGTTGATCTGACTAAGGACCGGGGAGGCGTGGTGGTCACCGGCGACTTGGTCTCGTGGTGCAAGATGGTGCGCCCGACAAAGCTCGTGGTCGGAGATCGCGTACGTGGCGATCAAAGACTCCTAATCGAACTCGCGCGGATCAATGAGTACGGAACCCGGATCTCCTCTATTGGCCACTTCTTTGAGGAAGAATTGAGCCGGGTGCGCCTTGGGAGCCTCGATGGGTCATGGTTTGTTTTCGATATCGGCCCGCTTCATCGTCTCGGGTATCGCTTCGCGAGGCGAATCGTGGATCTAGTCTTCGGCGTGGCTGCCGGCGTCGTCTTGTTGGTGTTGCTGCCGTTCATCACCGTCGCAGTAAAACTCGATTCCAGAGGACCGCTGTTCTTCTCGCAGCGGCGAGTGGGCCAGCATGGCAAGGTCTTCACGCTGCACAAGATCCGCAGCATGTCCACCACGGCAGAGCAGGATGGGCCCCAGTTCGCCCGCCATAAAGATGAACGTGTTACCGCGGTTGGCCGCGTCATTCGCCGGTGCCGTGTCGATGAACTTCCGCAAGCGCTGAACCTCATCCGGGGCGATCTATCGCTCATCGGGCCGAGGCCGGAGCGTCCTCAGTGGGTTGAGATCTACCGCAAACTGATCCCCTTCTACGATAAACGTACCATCGTGAAGCCCGGCATCACCGGATGGGCGCAGGTGCACGAAGGGTACAGCTCGTCGCTCGACGAGGCGACCCGAAAACTTGAGCGCGACCTCTATTACATGCGGTACCAGTCTCTCGGGCTCGATCTAAGGATCGGATTGATGACCTTGTCGAGCATCCTGCGTTTTCAAGGTCGATAACTTGGCCGAATCTCGGGTTGGCAGAAGCGGCGCCGCTGTAGCACGAGGGATTGCTGCCAACACCGCAGCGTTGGCGGCTGCCCGGATCAGCGGCCTGTTAGCAGCGGTCGCCGTAACGCCGATTCTCTTATCGCGCTTGGGTGCTGCCCGTTTCGGCACTTGGTCGATCATTTCCGGATTGGTTGCTCTGGTCAGTCTCGCTGACCTCGGCCTCTCCAAGACGGCGGTCCGAGAGGTGGCTCGGACTGTTGAAGTTTCGGATCCGACGGTCGCCATTCTTGCGCTCAAGCTTGTCAGGTATTGGGGTTTGGCAATCGCAGGTCTATTGATGGTGCTGACCGTGGCCACATGGCCCGTACTGGCCGACTTAGTTCCGCGATTGGGAGTCGGATCGGATTACCGCTATTGCGCTCTATTCGTTATTACGTCCTTTGCTATCGACGCCTTCGCGGCCCCGTGGCGCGCTGTTCTCGAGGGGAAGAGACGCTTCTCGGACGTCGCAGCGATTTCGACGGTGGCCGCTGTGGTCATTGCACTCGGAGACGCGTTCGCGGTCATCTTGAGCAAAGGACTCCCGGGCTTGGGGATGGTCGCGGTCGCAGGGAGTTCGCTGCAGGCGACTCTCCTGCGAAGCCGCTCACTGCGTCATGGCGCGGCGTTCAGATCCCGTTTCAAGGGGTTTCCTCGCCATCGTCTGCACCCGCTATTGGCCTACGGCACGAGAGTGCAAGTTTCGAATGTCGCAAGCGTCGTCAACAACGACACAGACCGACTTGTAGTAGGAGGGATCGCGGGAGCGGCCACCGCAGGATGGTTCGATCTCGGATCAAAGTTGGTCAACGGGCTTCGGCTGCTGCCCTTCTTGGCGTTGTCGACCACATTCCCCCTAGCAGCGCAACTCGTCGCAGAGGGAAAGCGGGACGAGTTGACCGCGCTGTATTACAGGGCCACCCACCGCTTGGCGGTATTCTCGTTTACCTCCGGAGCTGTATTCATAGTCTGTTCCCGCCCCCTCGTGGAGCTTTGGCTAGGGCGCCAGATCCCTTTCGCCGCAAAGACCCTGACGATACTGGTCCCCGGATGCACTCTGGCCATAGTTGGGGGCGCAGCAACGACTCTCTGTTGGGCAGAGGGTAGGCCGGGTATACCAGCGCGCTATTCAGTTATCACGGCGATAGCCAACGTTGCCATTACTGTGCCAGCGGTAATTATCGTGGGTCCGATCGGAGCACCCGTCGGCACGTCTCTGGCGGGCGCGTTAGGGATCGTCTACTTGCTGGCACGCTTTCATCGCGACCCAGACCGTCCAGCGGCCCTCTTGTGGCGAGCCATTGGCATCCCGTTCGTGTCGTCGGCACTGGCCGGCGTGACAATGGCCCTGGCCGCCCGACAAATCCATTTCTCTGGTCGGCTATCGAGCGCTGTGACGGTCCTTGCCCTCGGGAGTGGAACCGTCTTGGTTGTTGCAGCCAGCCTCCTGATTTTGGGATTGATCGAATGGTTGCGCGGATCATCTCACCTAAGTCTTGTTCAGGCCGTGATGAGTAGTGCCACAGGATCTTCGCCTTCCTCAACCGGAGTTCCCTCAGATGCAGTCCGCTGAAGTCGTCGAGCGTTCGTGTCCACTCTGCGGAGCAATGGAGCGTCGCCTGAACCCCACGTGGGGAGACGTGATCGAAGAGTGCGACGGGTGTGGCTTAGTCTCAACTCGGTTGGCTGTTGCCGAACCATCGCAACCCGATCTCTACGATGCTGAGTACTACGAGAGTGGAGGGTACTCGCGATACTTCGAGCGGGCTCCATTGTGGCGTTTCATTGCTCGTCGCCGGCTTGACTGGATATTGAGCCATTTAGACGCGCACTCCCTGGTTGAGGTCGGAGCCGCTGGGGGATTCTTCGTGGAGGCCGCCGTTCAGCGTGGAATCGCGGCATTTGGAATCGATCCCTCAGGTGAAGCTGTGGAGTACGCCACACGAGACCTTGCGGTTGACTGTCGGACTGGAACCTTCGAAGAATCATCCTTCGACACCGAGGTCGACCTTGTCTGCGGTTTCCACGTTTTTGAACACGTGGAGGATCCTCGCCGCTTCCTTACGCGGGTACGCCAGGTACTCGGAGGCGGCGGATATCTGGCCTTAGAGGTACCAAACTTGGCGTCCGCCGCTGCGGCAAATCAGGGACCCGCTTGGCCGGCACTGCAGCCTAGATATCACCGCTGGCACTTCACCCCCGAAACACTGGTCGCCTTAGTTCACAGGGTGGGCTTTGAAGTGTGCCAGTTGGATACTGCATTCACCAGGATGTACGTGCCCCCGGAACACTGGGTTTCTCCCGAGATGCTGAGAGCTACGTTTCGAGACTTGTGGTGGGCCCGCACATTCCATCGAGTGCACCCGCACGATGGGGACAACATCCGCTTATTAGCGAGGACGGCACCGTGAAGCACGACCGGCCCGTCGACGTGTCAGTACTGATTGTTAGCTGGGAGACCCGCGATCTCACACGGAAATGTTTGGATTCCTTGCAGGCCAGCGTGGCTCCCGGCACTGAGTTCGAGGTAATCGTCGTTGATAACGGGTCTAGCGACGGGAGCCGGGACATGTTGAAGGCAAAGTCCGACATTACTCTCATCTCTAACCAGCGTAACCTCGGTTACGCGGCTGCCGTCAATCAAGCGTATTGTCATGCTCGGGGGAGGTACGTTCTGCTCCTAAACTCAGACGTTGAAGTTTCTCAGACCGCGCTGAGCCGATTGGTTGAATTTCTGGACAAGCATCCCGCCGCCGCCGGAGTGAGTCCGGCACATTTCGACCCTGATGGAAGCCTACAACTGTCTTGCCGGCGCTTGCCGGTACCCGCTTCGGTATTCGGCTCAATCGCCATGCTGAGGCGATTCCCATGGTTTCGAAGGCAATACGCCACTTTCGAGATGCGGGATGTCGACCTTTCGGCCGCACGCGCGGTTCCTCAACCGGTCGCGAGCTGCCTGCTGTTGCGTCGCGATGATTCCGACGTCGTGCTCATGGACGAGGGTTATCCGCTCTATTTCAACGACGTCGACCTGGCTCGCCGGATCGGCCTGTCCGGACGGCAACTCTGGATAGAGCCGGCCGCTACTGTCATGCATGCGCTGGGCGCCTCATGCTTCCGACTGCCTGACCACATTCGAGCGCGCCACCACCTCGCCTCGCTGGTTCGATATTTGCGCAGAAGCCAAACGCTGAGTCGGCCTCTCCTGTGGCTTTTCTTGGGCGGTACCTTTATTGATCGAGTGTTCAGACTGGCGGCCCGATTGCCTGGCCGGATGCCCTTGGGGGACCTTATGGCGGCCCTGAAGGGCGAGCCCGGCTCCCTTCCTCAACCACCTGGCGACACCTGGGTAATTGTGTGCAGCCCAGTGCCTTGGAACGATCCCCGTCAGAGAGTGCATGCGTTGAGCAGACTGCTCGCCCGGTCCCGCCGGGTTCTTTTTCTCGAGCCTCCCTCGTTGAAGCCCAGCCTGGTGTTTCAGGTTGTTCCAATAGAGCGAGGGATCTGGGCTGCAACCCTCCCGACCATTCTCCCGCTCTACCGTCACCTCCCAGTGGCCAACTACGTCAATAGGGTTGTGGCCAGTCGCATATTGCGCAGGTGGCTAGACCTGCACCCTGGACCGCGGTTGTTGTGGTTAGACGAGGACTTGGCGGAACCGATGAGCGGTCGGATCCAAGAGCGGCATCGCGTATATGACATTGGCGATCTTGACTGGACCTTCGCTCGTTGGTGGAACCGCCGCTATCTGCGTCGTTCGTGTAAACGGTGCCTCGCGAAGGCAGAAATTGTATTCACTTCCTCCAGCCAACTCGCCCTCGAGTTACCAGCCGAACCCGCGGCACTCATCGAACTCGTCAATGGGTGCGATCCCGAGCACTTCGCGCCCAATGGAGGCCTTAACCCGGATGTCGCCGATCTGGCGGCTCCTCGGATCGGCTATCTGGGCGCACTCGACGAGCGGGCTTTCGATACTGAGCTTGTCCTTGGTGCAGCAAGATTGCGTCCCAATTGGACCTTCGTCTTGGTGGGGCCGGGGCGCCGCTCCGTTTGTCGGCGGCTTTCTGCCATGGAAAACATCCACCTCCTGGGTTCGGTGAGCTACGACGCCGTTCCCGAAGTCCTTCGCTCCTTCGACGTATCGCTGATCCCTTATAAGGTCAGCTCTCGGACGCGCTACGTCCACCCGAAGAAGCTTTATGAATACCTCGCGGCTGGCAAGCCGGTGGTCTCGACGCCGCTGCCTGCCGTAGTAGCCAGCCAAGTTCCTGTGTGGTTTGCGTCCACCTCAGGATCACTGGTGGATGCGATCGAGTCGATTCTCGCCCAGGACGCCGGAAACGGCTGGTCTAGTTCGACATTGCGACAGCTTGCCATCGCCAACAGTTGGAGTCGTCGCGGCGAAATTCTCGAGCAAGCATTGTCCGAACTGGACATTCCGATAAGCCGTCGACCCTGAGATGATGCTCTCTCTTGAGCTGCCGCGTGGCAAGGTGATCTGGGGCGGTGCCATTCTCGTCGTGTCAGTCCTCGCGGCAGCTGCCGTTGTAAATGTCCCATCACGAATCCTTGCTCTGATAATCGGCTGCCTGTTCGCGACGGCGGCCTTTGCGTTTTGGCCGTGGGCGACATTGCCTCTTGGCGTCGCAGGCGGCATCGTTCTCGCAGGCCTGCGACCGCACGCCTCAGTAACGTTCGTCATAGCGGTACACGTGGGGATTCTCGTGATCGGCATGCTGGGTTGGTGCACCCGAGCGACGTTCGGAGCGGTGCCTCGACGTGTGGCCACCACTCTCGATACGCCGATGCTGTCATACGCAGTGGTGCTTCTCTTGGTCACGGCGTGGGGTATAGCGGTCGGAAATCAAAGCCACAAGCTACTCGTGGCCACCTACGAGTTAGGCGTGATTCCCGCTTATTACCTGGTTGCCACAGTTACCTTGGCGAGCAGGAGCTGGCTACAGAAAGCGGCATGGTTGTTTGTTTTCGTGGCTACAGCCTTGGCCGTCACTGGCTTCGCCTCTCCTGGACGACACGGCGGGTTCCCATCTCTGATCGCACTTCCGGTGGTCTTATTTGCTGCGGGGCGAAGCCACGGCGCTCGGCGGTTCCTCTTGGTAGCGATCGCCGTGATTCTTGCAGTCGATACCCTTTTGGCTTCGTATAGAGCGACCTGGTTGGCCGCTGCAGTAGCTCTGTTGTTGATGCTTCCTCTAGCCGGCCGGCGGCTGCGTCGAATGGTCGTTCAGGTTATCGTGCTCTCAGCGATGACGATTTTCGTCGGCGTACTCGTCAGCCCGGGTCTTGACCACCGACTTCAGGTACTAAGGGACGAGTTGCACCAAACAGCGGGATACCGCGCGGCCGAAGCCAATGTCGGCCTACATGTCTTCTGGGCTAACCCGCTACTGGGAAACGGGCTCGGGCAGACGCGGCACGACGTCTTTCTTCCGACGTTTCGGGTAACAGACGTCGGACCGATATATCACGTGTGGTATGTGTCAATATTGGCCAACGGAGGCCTAGTGCTTGCCTTGGCTCTCGGATGGATCTTGATTCGGACTATTCGAATCGGCATCTCGATGCGAGTACCTTGGACGAGGATCCTTATCGCGTTAACGATTGGCTTTGTGATCAGCGCTGCGTTCGGAGGCCCCACTGACGGTCACTGGGATCTGGGGTTGCTTCCAGCTTTGGTCGTGATCACAGCGACGCTTCTGGGGCGAAACCACGAACCGGCGGTATCCATCATGCCGATGCCGGGGCGAACTTGATGAGCGCATCCGCCATCGTTGTGACGCATAACTCGGCCCCGGAGATCGAGACGTGCTTATCAGCGCTAGCGCGAACCGGCATTTCGCTCTGCGTCGTCGATAACGCCTCGACCGACGAAACAGTGAACATCGTTCGTCGGGTAGCGCCGGATGCCGTGATTGTGGGCAATTACGTGAACCTCGGATTTGCCGCCGCTGTTAATCAGGCTCTGCTTTGTGTGGAGCACTCTGAGGTGCTGCTAGTCAACCCAGACTGTGTGTTGCCCGAGTCAACGGCGTGGGCGATGCTCGACACACTGAGCGCGGACCCAACCCTAGGCATTGTCGGACCGCAATTGGTGAATGCTCGGGGACGCCTCGTAGTTAGCGCTCATCCATTCGAAACGGTATCGAGGTTAATCGTAAGCCGATTCGGCGGCAGTCTGGTGCCTCTGAGTGTGAAGCGCAAGATCGCTCGTTTGAACGGGCTACGAAAGTCCCGCCCGCCCGATTCCGATGGCGTCCTGATTGACGTGGACTGGCTATCTGGCGCTTGTCTTGCGGTGCGGACGAACCTATTGAAGGGTATTGGGGGTTTGGACGACGGCTACTTCATGTACTACGAGGACGTGGAACTTTGCTGGCAAGCGCGCGAAGCGGGTCTCCGCGTCGCCCAGATCAGCGGAGCGGAAGCTCTGCACCTGGGTGGTGCCAGTAGCCGCGACCCGGCTCATTTGTGGCCGCACCTATACAGAAGCCTGTTGAGGTACCACCGGCTCCGCAACCCGCAGTCTTACTCGATTGTCAGGGCAGTTGTCTTCGCGAGAGCGGTGCTCGGATTGGTGCTCGCTGGGCTGAGGGTAGTGCGAGGGCAAGTCCCAGAAGGCCGCCGCCGTGCTCAAGCCTGGTGGCGCGTGGCGGGCCTGACGCTCCGCTCGGCCGACCCGCAATCTGTCGAATGCGAATAGCCGTAGTCGCCGTCGGGAAGCGGACTGAGCATTGGGTGGATTTGTTCCGCCGTGTGGTCCAGAGTAGCCAGACAGAGCTGGATGTCTACGCAGCAGACGTTAGCTCCCTCGCCCAGGAGGAGTTCGAGAAACTCGAAGCGACGAACGAACTCTTTCGCTATCGACTGTTGCCGCACCGAGTGGGTGAGGATGCGACTGGGCACATGGCCTCGGTGGCACTTCGACGGGGCAGCCTTCATCGAGCAAGCGCGGGACGAAGGCCAGACGTACTTCACATCATCGGTGAGGCCGCCTACCTTAGTACCTGGCAAACTATCCGATTTAGGGCCGCGGCTTGGGCCGGGGTCCCGATTGCCTTGTATGCCGCTCAGAACGTTCTGACACGTTTTCCGTGGCCCTTCCCACTTCTGGAGCGATACGCCTTCGCCAACGTGCAGATGATGCTGCCCATCACGCCCGCGGCGGAGTCAGTGATTCGAAGAAAGGGCTACGAAGGTCGAAGCTCGATCGTACCGCTCGGCGTTGACCGCGACTTGTTTATGCCACGCGCCAAGCGGCGCCGACGATTTACGGCTGGATACGTAGGGCGGCTTGAGGAGCACAAGGGGATCAGACAACTTCTGCAAGCGGCTCGGACTGTCGAGTGCCAGTTGCGGATCGTGGGGAACGGCTCGTTGCGTTCTCTCGTTGAGGAGGAGCAGCGGATTCGACCGGGTGCAATCGAACTTCTGCCGTGGGTCTCCCACAGCGAGTTGCCCCGAGAACTGTGCAGGATGGATGTGCTGGTCCTGCCTTCGATTCCTGTCGTTCAACGGAACTTTCTACCCTGGATAAAGGTACCCCTTCGAGAACAGTTCGGCCGTGTGCTGGTGGAGGCAATGGCATGCGCGATCCCGGTCGTAGCAACCGATGTTGGAGAGATTGCATACGTGGTCGGCGATAGCGGATTGCTAGTGGCCCCAGGTGATTGTCACGGTTTAGCTCAGGCTCTTCTCCGCCTTCGCGACACACCTGACCTCGCCGACGAGCTAGCCCGCAACGGGCTGAAACGCTCCGCCAAATTCGACTGGGGTGTGATCGCCAAACAGTTGCTCGCAATTTGGCAGGAACTCGCCCACCGAGCCCCGGAGTGAAGACGGGATAGACCGAGAGGTCTTCCCGTTGACGTTCGTGACAGGACACTCGGACCCGTGGAATCGAGAGCTACCAGAGCCGAACTTCGTTTGCGGGGTCCCTAGTCTTGAGCGGAGAAGAATTCGTCGCGACGATTGCGAATTGGGCCGCGTTGAGCCTCCCCTGAGAAGAGGCTGGATTGCGCCATATTGGCTTCCTTACGTCGATGAAGCACGCTTCCGTTGACGCCGGACTCATTTTCGGAGATGGTCGGTTGTCCAAGCGGCGAGTCCTGATGGTCGGGATTCCCGCTGTGTGGTTGCTGGTCTGAAGTGCCTGAGGGGGAGTAATGACCGTAGTAGTCGTAGCCGTAGGAGTACCCGCTGCCGATGGGGACCTTGTTGAGAATAACCCCCAGGGTGGGGCAGTGAACCTGATTTAACAGCTCGATGGTGCGACGCAGGTCGCGACGCGACGTCGATTTGACGGACGCGAGAACGAGCATCCCGTCGACCAAGCGAGACAGAAGTAAGGCGTCGCTCACCGGCAGCACCGGTGGACAGTCCAACAGGACGAGGTCCGCATTGCGCGCTAAGGCATCCACCACCTCGCGAACTCGGTCCAGCGAGAGGATCTCGGCGGGGTTAGGGGGTATTGGGCCTGGCGGAACGATTCTGAGGTTGTGGTCTGTAGAAACGGAGTGAACGACGTCGGATAAGGCGCACCGGCCAAGAAGAACAGAGGTGAGGCCGCGGCCGTCGTTATCGCCGAAGAACTCGTGAAGGTGGGGGCGCCTGAGGTCGCACGAAACGACAATCACGTTTTGGCCGGCTCGCGCGAAGCTGACAGCGAGATTGGCGACTGTTGTCGTCTTGCCTTCACCCGGTACGGAACTAGTTATTGCAATGACGCGCTTAGGATCATCCAAGCTAAGGAACTGGATAGCCGTTCGAACTGTTCGGTAAGCCTCAGATACGTTGGAGCTCGGGTCCTCGATCAGAGCTAGATGACGAGCGTGCTTGCGCTTCCACGAGTTGACCATCGGAACCAGACCGACGATCGGGAGCCCACCGCTAACCGCTTCCGCGGCATCGCGGGAGTTGATTCCGTCATCGAGGCGTTCTGCGACCAATGCAAACCCAAGCCCGAGTATGAGTCCGACGACACCACCTAATATCCCGTTTCGCACTGGCTTTGGAGACGAGGCAGAGGTGGGGACAGCGGCCGCATCGATTATGGATGGCCCGACCTCACCGGCCACTTGGCTAGCGGCCTGGGCCTGCTGGACGCTCTGCTCTAGCGAGTTGATCGACTGTTGAAGGATGGGAAGCTGCGGATCCTTGGGGGAGAGAGGCGCCGCTTTTGTCTGCAGTTGGCTAATGCTCGCTTGCAGGGCTGACACCTGTTCTGTGTACTGCGTGACCTGATTAGCTCGCCGAGCGCTAATGAAGGCCTTGGCGTAGGCGTTAGCAATCGCGGCGGCTGCCTGCTTCTCGGAAGAATGAGCGGTGAATGTCAGCACATCGGCCGTCGTTGACATGCCAACCGAGGCGTTCGGCTGGTAACCGAGCTGGCTAGCGGCGGCTTGCTTAACGGTGTCGCCCTTCGCGAACTGCTGGTCATCGGATAGCGCTCGGGTGAGTGCGTCGGACGCCGGCAACTGGGAGTTCTGGATATTCAGTGCCGACGATGCTTGCTGTTCGGGAACGAGAACAGTGGCCGTCGCCGTATACGTGGGTGTCTTGACGAACGAATACGCGAGCGTCAGCCCGAGAACGACCAGCACTGTCAACGCGATTATGTACTTACGTCGATTTAGGACATGCAAGTAGGCGCGGATATCCGCCTGCTCGACAACCTCGAGCTCATCCATGAATTGCCAGTTTGACCTTCCGCTGACTAGGCCTCACGATCAGGCGATCGTATTCGGTCGCGCTGAACCAACCGAGCCACGTACCACGGGAACTGCAGCCGGTCAGCTGAACTGATGGCGCCGGCGCCTGCGGGCTCCGAGCACCAGAAGGCCACCGAAGCCAACGGCTGCGGCACCTATCGCTACCAGCGGAGCGCTGTCCGTGCCGGTGATCGGCAGCGGCGCCGACGACGACGCAGCACCGCCCGTGACCGTGACGGTCGTAGAAGCGCTGTTGCCGTTCGGATCGGACACGGTGAGCGTGTGCGTACCGCTGGTGAGGTTGGAGGGGACTGTGAACGTTGCGCTTCCGGTTCCGTTGGTGCCAGTGGTCAGCGTCCCCAGCGTCGCCGACGTCGAGTGAAGGACGGCGGTGAAGGTGTCGCTCGTGCACGAGCCGGTCACCGAAACGGTGATGCTCCCTCCTGCTGCCACCGAGGAGGAGCCGGTGGAGACGCTTGGGGTGCAGGCCGTGGGCCCGTAGGCGGAAGCTGTTCCTGCCCAGAGCGGGGAGGCGAAGACGACGCCTGCGCCGGCTGAGGCAACTGCCGCTACTGGTCCGATTGACCATCGAATCCACCCGCGTTTCATTATTCGCTCCTCCGCAATTGTCTCTGGCCGTGTTGTACCCACCACTCGGCGAGTTGACACCTCACAGTATCTATCAATGAGTCCTGTGCTGTCCAGTACTACGGGAAGCGGGTTTCCAGGGCGACCAAGGCTCGGTCCGGCCGAAACCTTGGCTCTGACCTCGGCATTTATGTGTTCTTGGATGGGAAAAAGCGCCTTAAGCCATTAGAAGCCCAGCTGAGAAAATCGCGCACTTTGCCGACCGATACCGGCATCGTGAGCGTCAGGTCAGCTACTTTGAGTGGCGTCCTCCTTCGAGAGGACAAGGCAACTTGGGGCAGGGGTGGCAGTGCGAAGGGGCAGAAAATGACGAGGCCGGAGCGATGATCGTGGGTGAAGGCCGCGCGCCTGCCACCGGCATCGGAAACGAGCTCTCCCCGGTTCCAGCGGCCAGCGAGCCGGTCCGGAGCTGGGAGGCCCGCTGCCGTAAGGGGGGAGACGACGCGCGTTGGCCTTCGAGGGAAGCGTTCGAGCTCCTCGAGGCTCTCCGCCAGCACATCGTCGCCGGCGAGGAGAGCAGGCTCCGCCGGGCCTCACAAGCCTGGGCGCGGGCCAACCCAACCGTGGCAATCCTTCTGCGACGGCTCGCCTCCCTGCGCGAGCTGTTCAGCGATGAGGGCATCTCCCGCCTCCCCGAGCTGAACGACAGATTCCAGAGGGCTCTCGACCTGGTGACCGCGGTCGCGACCGAAGCGGCCACAGCAGCCCTCGCCGACGCTGCCATGACCGACACGCTTACCGGCGTCGGGAACCGACGAGCGCTGGAGGACACCGGTCAGAGCATCCTGCGCGAGGCCTCTGACAAGCGCGAATTGGTGTCGGTCGCGGTGATCGACCTGAAGGGTTTGAAGGAGATCAACGACACCCAGGGGCACGCCGCGGGCGACAAAGCACTCGCCGGTTTCGCCGCGTCGCTCGGCGCGGCCATGCGCGACACCGACCGTCTCTTCCGCGTCGGCGGAGACGAGTTCGTGTTGCTCTTGCCCGGGGCGTCCCGCGAGGCTGCCGCCAAGGTGATGGCGAGAGCCGAGAGCTTCAACGCTCCCGACTTCTCCTGGGGTGCTGCGACCTTCCCCCTCGAAGCGGAAGATCTCGATTCCCTGTTGGGGCTCGCCGACGGCCGGCTCTACCAGTCGAGGCGCGACGAGGGTTACTACGAGCGCCGGTCCGCATTTGAGCTTGCGAGCCCAGCCGCGCTCTCAGCGTCGGTCCCAGCGGCTCCAGCGTCTGAGCGTCGCCGACGCAAGCCTCTGCTGCCGCTTGCGTTCGGTAGCGCTGCTGTTGTCGGACTGTTCTTCTTGGCGAGCGTCGTAAAGCCGGCGCCAGGCAAGAGTCTTCCGCCGAGTTACGCGCCGACGGTAAGCCTGACGATGCAACCCAACCCGTCAGCAACGACCCTTACGCCAGTGGCGTCCAACCAGAAGACCTTGCCCGCGACCGGCCCCGTGCCGGCGAGCGGCTCGAGCAACCGGCTCGTTACCGGTCCTTCCACTCCCCCGCCCGCAGGCGCGCCGGCAACTCCTCCGTCGACGGGGCCTGCGACGAGCACGGCCCCCGCGACCATCACAACACCGCCTACATCGCCGCCAACCACCGCCGGCGGTCCACCGTCAACCAACCAGGGCAAGCCGCCCAACAGCGGCTCCGGGAACGGGCACGGCAACGGACACGGGACCGCAAAATCCGCGCAGTCCGCTTCCCCCGCTACCTCTCCGTCGCCGGCCGCCTCAGGGCAGGGCGGCTCCGCCAAGAAGTAGTAGCGGAGCGAGGTTTCTTGTTTCGTCACCAATCCGATGTTCAACGGGTAGCGCCACTCAGGGCGGTCACATCTGGTGCCGAAAGGATCAATGTGGACGAAATCCGGACCTCGTTGCAGGTCGACGAGACTGCGTCGCTCCATCAGGGGATGACCAAGGAGGAAGACGCCGAACTGCGACGCCTTCACTGGATGTCGAGGGTCGGCATGCTTTCCGTAGCAAAGCGCGAGCGGATGATCGAGCTAAGGCTGCGCGACCGCCGAACCGCAGTTCGGGAGCCCAAGGAATTCGGTGAGCAAGAACCTGCCCTGCCTGCGAAGTCGCGGGGCAAGTGGTACAAGTTCCGCGTCCGCTAAGTACAGCGGAACGAAAAGAGCGGTTCTAAGCGACGACTCGGAGGACTTCCTCGACCGAGGTCATCCCCGCAGCTACGGCCGCCAGCCCGGATTGGCGTAGCGGAAGCATCCCCTGCGACGTAGCGAGCTTGCGTAACTCGTCGGTGTGTCCGCGCTCGACTATCAGCCGCTCGATCTCTTCGGTCACCTGCATGACCTCGTGAATGGCGAAACGGCCGTAGTAGCCGCTTCCGCCGCAGGCGCCGCAGCCGGCCGGCCTGAAGAGGGTCGTCTTGGTGTCAAGCCCGTTGCGCTCGAAGTCCCAGCCGACTGTGCTCAACTCCGAGCGTTCCGGCGTGTACGGCTGCTTGCACTTGGTGCAGAGCTTGCGGGCGAGGCGCTGAGCGACGACGCAGTCGATCGCGTTCCCCACGAGGAACGGTTCTACGCCCATCTCGATGAGCCGGCTCGGTGTTGACGCGGCGTCGTTGGTGTGGAGCGTGGACAGGACCAGGTGCCCGGTGAGGGCAGCCTCCACGGCGATGACGGCCGTCTCGCGGTCGCGGATCTCTCCGACCAAGAGAATGTCAGGGTCGGAGCGGAGAATGCTGCGCAGCGCAGCGGCAAACGTGAGACCGGCTGCAGGGTTCACCTGGACCTGGTTGATCCCCGGCAGCTGGTACTCAACTGGGTCCTCGACCGTGATCACGTTCTTGGCGGTTTCCGCCAGGATGTTCAGGGTCGCGTACAGCGTGGTCGACTTGCCCGATCCGGTAGGACCGGTGACGAGGATCGTCCCGTACGGCTTGCGGTAGGACTCCTCGTAACGCAACATGTTCTCAGGAAGGAACCCGAGGTCGGCAAGCTGCAGGACCGCGATCGACTTGTCGAGCACCCGCATGACCACCTTCTCGCCGTGGACGGTTGGCAGGGTCGCCACCCGGAGATCGACGTGACGTCCGTCGATGTTCGTGGTGATCCGCCCGTCCTGAGGAACTCGCCGTTCCGCGATGTTGATGTCCGCCATCACCTTGAGCCGGCTGACGATTCCGGACTGGATTCTCTTGGGGGGACGCATCACTTCGCGCAGGACGCCATCGACCCGATAGCGGATCCTCACGTCGTCCTCGGCCGGCTCGATGTGGATGTCGGAAGCCCGGTCTGCGATCGCTTGCGTGATGATCATGTTGACCAGCCTGACGATCGGGGACTCTTCGGTGACCTGTCGGACAACCGACAGATCCATTTCGGCCTCAAAGCTGCTGGCTGCCTCCTCCGAGATGCTCTCAGCGTCGTCATCGACGCGGTGATATCTCGCTATGGCCTGCAGCACCGAAGTCTCGGTGGCCACTGCCAGCCGGATGTCCGCCTCGGTGACGGTGCGGATGTCGTCCAGTGCGAAGACGTTCGACGGGTCGACCATCGCCACGACTAGCCGGCCCTCGTACCATTCGATTGGAAGGGCGAGGTAACGCTTGGCCATGGCAGTACTTATGAGCCGTGCGGCGGCCGCATCAACCGGATAGTCGGACAGGTCCACGTAGTCGAGACCCAGATGCGACGCGAGGGTCGACACGAGTTCGGATTCTTGGACCAACCCGTCCTCGAGAAGCACCTTCGCCAGGTTGAGCTCCCGCTCGGCTCCGGCCGCGAGCGCCCGCTCGAGCGCCTGCTCGTCCAGCAAACCGGCCTGAACGAGTAGCAGTCCCAACTGCTCGTCGTCCGCGGGACGGATGGGTTTGCCAGTTCTGCTGACCAAGACCGCCGATGTCATAGGAGAAATGATCGTTGACCCGGATCACCGGGCCATCAAGCCGGATCACCGGGTTATCAACAGCGCATCAACGTCCGTCCGGGGCTATTCAGTTTCCGCCCGGCGTGCCGATTCCCCGGTTTTAGCGGTGCCGCGGGCGTCCCCGTGGCCACCAATCGGTCTGTCGTTGAAAGGGGCTCAGAACGATGTCGATAACCATCGGATGTGCGAGGCGCTGGTCGCTGCGGGTGGGACTCGTGACTGCGACGTCCGCAGCTTTGTCCCTCCCGATTGCCTCATCGGCATTGGCAGGACAACCGCCTGCCGGGGCCAACCTCCAGCAGTGCCAGAACGGCGGAGAGGGCGCAGCGGGAGCAGCGCCCACGCTCGAGCCGTGCGCGGGTGCCAACTGGGTCACCGGTGACCTGAACTCCTCCAAGGCCCACTGGCAGGAAGGGGAACTCGTCCCTTATAGAACGGTGATCGCCGGCCTTTCCGGAGGGCCGCACACCCTGCAGTTCGGTTACCGGGTTACCGACCAGGGCAAGCACGCCTTCGACTACCTGGGCTCGTTCGACAGCACCGAGAGCACCTCCAACTCGCCTTCCGCATTCCACGCCAACCAGAGCGACCCCTGCGGCGACGTGGTTGCGTCGGGACAAATGGCGGCGTCGGACTGCGTCACGAGCCAACCGGCATCATCGCTGGTCGTGCCAGCGGGCATGGCCGGTGCCGAGTCACCGTCATGCAATGCAACCGGAACGTTCTCGGGAACGCAGCTGCCCGGTGCCATCAAGCTGTACGGCCCGGCCAACTCCAGGATCACCGGCATGAGCCTCGGCACCGCGACACCATTTGGGGGAGGCTGTGTTGTGATCGTGAACGTGTCGTTCTCCCTCACCGGAGGCGGGTCGAGCAACGACATCGTCATCGCGTGGGGCGCCCACCTGGCCTCCGCCGCGGACTGGGGAGCAGGTAACTCGTCCAGCTCGATAAATGGCGCGCCGTTCCACATGTTCCTGATCTCCTTGGACGGGGGATCCTTGGGGAGCCAGGACCGGTCCGTCAACGAGAACAGCCTTTTCTTCGTGCCGTCGATCACCGCGTCGTTACAAGGTCCCGGCGGCGTCAGGCTCACCTCGGTGCAGGCAGAGTCGGCCGCTCCGGTCGGGTCGATCCTTCCGGGCGCGTCACCCCAGGCGTCTGGCACAGTTACCTACACGCTCTATTCGGGCGGCAACTGCGGCGGGCCCGCCGTGTCCACCGAGACGGTGGTGGTCGGCTCGGGAAACGTTCCAGGCTCGTCGTTGACCCCGCCCTCTCCTGGCCCGGACAGCTACCGCGCGGTCTACAGCGGCGACGGCCAGAACCTCAGCGCGCAGTCATCCTGCGTTCAGTTCACCGCCACTCAGCCGCCGGCCAGCAGCTCCGGAACGCCAGGCGCGAACCCTCCCGTCGCTGGCGTTGGCAGCGGTGGCCCTGGCTCCAAGACGCCCGGATCAAACAATCCCGGTGGGGGACCGATCCCGTCGGGGTCAAACCACACCTCCGATCCAGCGGGCTCGCAGTCAAAGGCCATCCTGGGTGCGACGAGCATCCACACCGGCAAGCCGTTCCTCGGGGAGGAGATCCTCGGCGCGGCGCTGCTAATCGCCGGAGGCTCTGGGTTGTTCCTGGGGATCCGTAGAAGAAAGGTCCGGGCTCGCTAGGCTCCGGCCGGTCAGGACAGCGTGAACGCCGAGATGACCATTCCAGTAGGACCGACCGTTGTGGTCAGAGTCATCGTGGCGTCGCGTCCTGCGATGTTGACCGAAGCCGTCATGCTCGCTCCGGTGACCTGAGTTCCCTCGCCGAAGAGGACGACGTTCACCGGAGCGGTCCACTTCAGCGGAACACCAAGTGTTTGCAGCTCAGAAGGTGGGAGGTTCGGGGCGATCACCTGAAGCCAAGCGTCATTGTGGGCCCGAGTTGCAACGACCGCGGCCTCGAGGAGGTTGGTTGCTGCGTCAGAGGCTTGCAGGGGCCGGGGCGACTTGAGCCAGCCAGGGCTGAAGCTTCCTTTGAACTCGAGCCGGCCGAGGGGGATGCCGACCTTGGTGGCGTTCAAACTGGCTCCCTTCAGTTCGTCGGGTAGCGCCGGCTGCACCTGCGGCGCGGCCGAAGTCGAAGCGAGGAGCACCGGCGAAGTGGCAACGCTGGACACCAGGGCAGCTTCGACCACATAACGCTGATTGGTGTAGTAGAGCGCATCGGTCGGCCAGCAGGTCACCAGGACAACGCTCGACGGGGCGGAGGCGATTATCGGTTCGCCCTCGCGAGCGATGAAGTGAGTCGAGACCTGGTAGATCCAGGTCTTGCAGCGTCCGACCAGATCGACCTGCTGACCATCCTTCAAATCCCCGATCGATCGGAGGAAGGTCACGTCGTGGGCTTCGAGTACGTCGGTGCCGCCCTGGTCGGGCCACGCGGAGGAGTCCAGATGTCCAATCGCCTGCGACAGCACCGACTCGTTGGTCCCGGGAAGCACCGGTGCCGTCTCTCCGAGCGAAGGTATCTCCACGAGCATCGACGCCTGTCCCTCAAGTGGTCGCGAGGAAGGTGCGGGTCCCTCGCAGGAAAGCGGTTGAGCAGTGTTTCCGGACGCTGCCGGCGCTGGGGACGCCAGTTTCGAAGACGGGTTCTGGAGCGACGCCGAGGAGCCGACGAATCGAGCAACCAGCCGCGAAGCGGCGCGCTCGCTGTGCTCACGGTAGAGCCAGACATTCGCCAGCAACGCCAAGCCCGCCGTCATCACAACCAAACTGACTGCCGCCTCCACCCATCGGTGGCGGCGCCTGCCCTGCCCCACGCTGCCCCACTGCCCCTTCGACTAAAGAACTCGATAGCGGTTACCGATGTTGTGCGGTCAACCTCACGGATCGATCAATGGGGCCTCAACAGGGGTCGACTTTCTGCATCGTCCCTGCTTGTCCTTTCGGATCCGTGGAGGTTGTATGCAAATGTCCGAGTCGGATGGCGTCGTGTGGGCTGCGCGCCGACCCCGAAGGCGCTCGGCTATCGAATTCGGGCCTCCGCGAAACTGCGGAGGTATTGGCCGTCCGTTGATGGCGACGTGGGTCCGGGACGCGAGGCTCTCGTTCACCGTTTCGGCGGGTCAGTAACTGATAAGGGGCAAGGGCGTGAAGGCAGTTCTGGTAATAGCGGCGATCGCGGCGCTCATACGAGTGACTACCGCGACCGCACCCGCGTTGACGGCTGTGGTCGTGGGGATCCTTGCGATAGGCGCCGCGGTTTACGGGCTACGTTCCAACGGAAGGTCGCATTGGCGTGGCTGGACCGTGTCATGGGGGGTCGTCACCGTCGGTCTTGCGGTCAATCTCATCGGCGCCGCAATAGCCGGACTCGAACCCGGTGCGTTGTCGATGGAGGGCCGTGTCCCGCTCGTGGTCACGAGCGTCGGAGAGCTGATCACCATCGCAGGGCTCGTCCTGATCATCAACCAGCGGGTGCCCGGCCATTGGGGAGAAGCGCTTATCGGGGCGGCCGTTGCCACCGCCACGGCCGGCTTCCCGCTGCTTTCACTTGTGGTCGTTCCGTCGATGGGGTGGGACCCGGGGCGTGAGCTGCTGCCCATGGCGGTTCCGGCACTGGGGGTCATGATGCTCTGGCTCGGAGCCAGCGTCGTCTCCCTGACGGATCGCCATCCCGTTGCCTACCGGTATCTGATCGGAGGCTTCATGTGCCTGTTAGCCGCGCGCACCACCGCGACGGCGCTCTTGTTTATGGGCGCACACTCATTTCCTGTCCCCCTGAACGCAGCGATCCTGTGGGGCACGTGCCTGTGGAGCTGCGCCATCTTGCACAACTCGCAGCGACGCGCTCTTGACCCAGCCACCCTCCGTTCGACCCGCCCCGGATGGGCACAGGTGGTCCTCGTGATATTCAGCGTCCTGGTCGCGCCTGTTGTCATCGCGGTGAAGGTGGCGTTCCACATTCCTTTCAGCCGTCCGGTGCTCACCGCCGGGTTCACCTTGCTGCCGGCGCTTGCGGTCATGTACCTGCTCTATCAGGTGTTCGCACGATCCGCCGCCGAGTACCGGGCTCAGCACGATCCCCTGACCGGCGTGTGCAATCGGGTCCTTTTCAACGATCGCTTGGACGCGGCCATCGTCGACGCCCGGCGCAACGGACGTTCCGTCGCCGTCATGTTCCTGGATCTCGATCGGTTCAAGAGTGTGAACGACAGCCTCGGCCACGCGGTCGGCAATCAACTCCTACAGGCGGTCGTCAAGCGGCTGCAGTCTCGGCTCCGGCCCAAGGACACCCTCGCCCGGATGGGAGGAGACGAGTTCACGATCCTGTTTCCCGAAGTGGAGGGGAAAGAGGCTGGAGCGAACCTCGCCGAACGGGTCCTCGCCGCCTTCTCGGAGCCGATCAACGTCAGCGGGAAGCTGCTCCCCGTGCAGACCAGCATCGGTGTCGCGGTGTATCCCGACGACGGGGAGGATTCAGAGACTCTCTTCAAACACGCGGACACCGCCATGTACCAAGCGAAGGCGGCAGGGCGAAACACCTACTCGATCTACAACGCCGCCATGAGCGCCAAGGCGGAGCTGCGATTCGCTCTGGAGACCAATCTCCGAGGCGCCCTCGAACAAGGACGGCTCACCGTCCACTACCAGCCGAAGCTCTCCGCCGCCACCGGCCAGATAACCGGCGTCGAGGCACTCGCCCGGTGGGAGCACCCACGCCTTGGGTTCATTCCGCCTTCGGCTTTCATCCCTCTGGCAGAGGAGACCAGCCTCATCGCCACGCTGGGGGAGTGGGTGCTGGAGACGGCCTGCCTGCAGGCGAAGTCCTGGCAGGAACAAGGACTGTCAGGATTGTCAGTGGCCGTCAATGTGTCGCCACGGCAGTTCGTTCGCCAATCGGTCGTGCAAGTCGTTGCCAAGGTTCTCGAACGAACCGGGCTCGATCCGACACTTCTTGAGTTGGAGGTAACCGAAAGCGTTCTCGTGGAGCACATGCAAGAGACGTCGTCGAGCCTTGCCGAACTGCGCTCGATGGGTGTCCGCTGCTCGATAGACGACTTCGGAACCGGCTACAGCGCGCTGACCTACTTAGCCGAGATGCCCGTCGACGCCATCAAGATCGATCCCTCCTTCGTCCATCGGATCGACAACGAGACTGGAGCAGCGCCGATAGTGGGTTCCGTCATCGCCTTGGCCCACAGCCTCGGCTTGAAGGTGGTGGCCGAAGGCGTGGAAACGGTCGGCCAACTCGAGTTCCTGTCAGAGCAGGGTTGCGACCAGGTTCAGGGTTATCTCTTCAGCCGGCCAGTCCCGGCGGAGGAGATAGAGAAGCTCGTGACAGGGCCGATTCGGGTGCGAGTCGAACTTCCGGCAGGTTCGGTGTTGCGCGATTCAACCGGCGCGGTGCTCCCGCCTGCTCGGGTCGCCGCAGTCCTTGCAGGAGTCAGTGCGCGGACCGATTCGGCATTCGATCTCGACGGCGACGATTTCCTGGCGGTGCTGGAGTGCTTTGGCGTCTGAGGGACGTGCTCACTTGTCCATCATTTCTCGCTGATACCTAAATCGCTGTTTGGCCGCTTGCCACCTTTTGGTCGTTTGTCATCGAGCCGGCTCGGCCGGCAAACGCTGGCGGTGCATACGTTCGCATATGTATCAAGAAAAGAGCGTTCGCGGCGAAGTTCGTCGAACGTGTGCCACTGTGAGTGCTGCATCTGACCACCGCAGGTAGTGACATCGCGGTACATGGAAAAGGGCGCATGACCCCCAGCTGACCTCGCCTCTTTTGGCAATGGTCCTTTCCAACAAAACGCATCAAGAACCGTCTGTGGCGGGCCGACTGCATCCCCGTGTCGACGATCGTGGCAGCTCACTACGGGGTACGCGTGCGTCGCGCATCGCGGTTCGTTTGGATCGCCTGGCGTGCGTTGGCCTCAGTATTGGTTGCCGCACTCGCGCTCGTCATGGTGCTCAGCGCGGTTGCAGTGTTCTGGTTCCATCTGGCCGTCCACCCGATTCTGTCGGGGAGCATGCGACCGACTTTTGGTCCGGGTTGGATGGTCGTCACCCGCCCGATACCTGTCTCTCAGGTGAAGCCCGGAGAGATCCTGCTCTTCCACCCGCCCGGATCAGCGGCGGCGTTTGCCCACCGGGTGATCAGCGTTGGGGGTTCTCCGAACCACCCGATCATCACCACCAAGGGCGACGCCAACCCGGTCGCTGACCCTTGGCGGGCTCAACTCAAAGGGACGTCCGCGTACAAGGTTGTCGCGCAGGTCCCCAAGCTCGGTTGGCTTCTCGCCGGCGGCGCGAAAACCTGGATGCGCGCCTTACTCGTCGGCCTGGTCGGGATTGCGGTGAGCATCTGGGGTGCAAGGGCCTTGCTTGCTCCGTCGCAGAAACGTCGCGCTCCGCTGCATCCTCAAAAGCCCGCCGCACACGTTCACTTTCCCACCTCGTAACACCCAGCCATCAAAACAGTCCGTCGCATTACTCGCAGCAGAAAGGGAGACACAAATGTCCACTAGAGGAGCTCACGCTCAGCGTCCTAAGAGAAATACCCGCAAGATCCTTGCGGCCTGCTTCGTCCTGTCCGCGCTGTCCTTGACTGGGGCCGGTGCCTATGCCGCTCTCAGCGCGGCGGCGACCGGTACGTCTGCGGTCACCACCGGGACGCTACTCATGACACTCACCCATGACGGAACCAGCGGCGGTCTTCCCGAAACAATCACCGGAATGGCCCCGGGAGACACCTACAACGTCTATGTGAACTTGAACAACACCGGCACGCTCGCTTCAGCGGCAGGGATGACCTTGGGAGCAGCGGCGAGCCCGGTCACCGCTCTCACCAACGGGAGCATCGCGGGCGAGGGCCTCTCCGTGGCCATCACCCAATGCAGCCTTGCCTGGACAGTCACGGGCACGTGCGCGGGTACCACGACGACAATTCTGGCGAGCACGCCCCTCTCCAGCTTCTCGAGCGCGCAGTCGCTTTCCAACGTGCCGTCTCTGGCGGCCAGCACCGGCCAGCTTGCCCACCTTCAGTTCACACTGACGCTCGCTGGCACGGAAACATCGACGAACGGCACGCTGCCTGCCTCGACGATCCAGGGTCTCAGCACGACGATCACCTGGACCTTCACCGAGCAGCAGCGGACTGCCACCACGACCAACGCCTAACCAGGCAAGGTTCTCTGAACCTCGAGGGGTCGATGTTCCCACTCGTTGCCGTGCAGGCAAGAAGGGCAGCCGCGGTTGCGGCTGCCCTTCTCCTGTCGGTGCTCGTCTTTCCGGCGTCGGCGCCGGCGACATCGGGCGGGTCGATCTCGAGCACGAGCTCGGTGACCGCGGTCGCGTGGGGCGTCGTTCCGGCTGCCACCTCGGTCACATCAGCTCCTCCCTGTTTGAGCAACCCCGGGTCTTGCGGCTCGTTCACCAGTTCCGGGCTCAGCCCCTGGTACTTCAACATCTGGAACACCGGAACAGTGACGATTGCGGGTCTCACCTATTCCATCGCCTTCAACGGCGGCGTGGCCCCGACAGTGACCCTCACCGCTTGCAGCGTCGCGTGGACAACCGTCGTGCTCCCTACTTGTACCGGGGTGCAGACGACGGTTCTCTCCGGCGTCGCGGCAGGTACATATCCGGTGACCGTCGGCGTGCCCACGAGCCCTGGCAGCGCGGTCTATCTCCAGGCCTCACCGGGTGGTCTCCCGAGCAGCTTTACGGTCACCACGACGGTCGGCTCTGGCGCGCCGCGGCAGATCAGAGCGGCCTCGGCGACTAACGCGTGATCTTGTCGCCTGCCGGGGATAGCCCGCGAAGGACTGCGTCTAGGGCCAAACTCCAACGGCGGTCTATCGAAGCTTTGGAGCTACCAAGCCAACCAGCCGTCTCCTGCAAGGCGAGCCCTTGGACCACGGCTAACAGAACGTGAGAGATATCAGTCGGGTCGCCCGAGATAATCCCCGCGTCGATGCAGCGACGGACACGGGCGACGATGAACTCCCGAACGGCGGCCCCGGCATTCCGGTCGGCGGGCCGGGGGTCGAAGTCGGCGAAGGGCCGGGAGAACATGAGCTCGGCCAGAGTGGGGTTGTCCCTGGCGAAGCGACGCAGCACCAGCATGACCTCTGCGAGGTCGGCCCGTGGATCCGCCGATGATTCAAGGTGCTCTAGGTGCTCAAGGCGCCCGTACAGCATGCGGAAACCTTCGAAGAACACCTCGCGCACAAGTCCGGCCTTGTCACCGAACAGCTCGTATACCGCTGGAGTCGACGTGTCGGCCCCTTCGGCAACCTTGCGGGCCGTGAACCCGGCGAGACCATCGCTGGTAAGCATCTCGACAGCGACCTGCAAGACCTTCTCGCGCAGTTCAGGAGTCCGCTGCTTCGCTCTGGGCATGCTGCTCGGGACGATACCGGAACGTCGTCACGCTACGGTCGTCGCTCGTGCTCGAGATAGGTCGCCGGCGTCCGCCTCGATGGCGTCGTGAACCGCCTGGAGCGTCGCGCCTCGAGCCCTCTGTTTGGTTGCTCGATGCGCATCGAGGTCGAGCTGGGTCAACTGCCCCGCGATCTCACCAACCACGCTCGATAGCTGGGACGGGTCGACTACCCGGTCCAGGAATCCGGCCTCCACGGCAGTGTCTGGCGTATACGGCTCGGCCAGGATCGTCGCCCGGTTGAAGTGTGCTGGCGCGAGCCGCTGCCGGCAGATCTCCACGGCCGCGCGAGGCATCGTGAGTCCGATGGCCACCTCATTGGCGGTGATCTTGAAAGGACCCGTGGCGCCCACTCGGTAGTCACCCGAGAGGAGAAGGAACACGCCCATGGCTACGGCGTGACCGGTGCAAGCGATGACGACCGGAAGCGGAAACGACAAGACTCGCTCGGTTAGGTCGAAACCGGCTCGAAGCATCCGGAAAGCCTCGTCCCCTCCGGCGCGAAGGACAGGAAGATCGAACCCGGCGGAAAACACTCCATCCCGCCCGCGCAATATCACCACGGCCCGATCGTCACTGGCGCGGTCGAGAGCTTGGTTGATCTCGCAGATCATCTCGAGCGACATCACGTTGACCTTGCCGTCGTCCAACGCGATCGTCGCTACGGAGCCTTCCAGCTGGTAGGTGACCCTAGGCGTCACTATCACTCCTTGATGTGAACGCATGTTACGAATGCATGTTACGATAAGACTGGATGCCGTGCAACCGTGTGCGTCCGCCTCAGTTCGAAGGAGCCGTCGTTTTGCGTCAGTTGGCATACGTGAAGGCCGGGCGGGTCGAGTGGCAGGACGTTCCCGAGCCCGAACTGACGGATCCTGCGGGGGCGCTCCTCCGACCACTGGCTGTAGCCCGATGCGACCTCGACCTGCCGATGGTCCTGGCGGGCACCTTCCCGGCACCGTTCGCCGTCGGTCACGAGTTCGTGGCGGAAGTCCTCTCAGTCGGGGACCAGGTGACGAAACGGCGTGTGGGCGAACCCGTCCTCGTCCCGTTCCAGCCCTCATGCGGCGGCTGCGTAGCCTGCGAGCAAGGCAGGTTCGCCGCCTGCCACCGATATCGGGCGCCCGCCGGGGGAGCGTTCGGATTCGGGAGTGCCGGTGGCGGCCACGGGGGAGCCGTCGCCGACGTCGTCGCCGTCCCGTCCGCGGATCACCTGTTGTTGCTTGCCCCCGAAGGAATTCCCACGACGGCCCTGTGCACGTTGCCCGACAATCTTGTCGACGCGTACCGAGCCGTCGGTCCGCCCTTGTCAGAACGACCCGGAGCGGAGGTGTTGATCGTCGGCTCCGCCGCCGTTTCGATCGGCCTATACGCAGTCGTGCTCGCGGCAGGACTGGGTGCTTGCAACGTCCGGTACATCGACCGCGATCCCGAACGGTGTGCTATCGCCAGCGAACTCGGGGCCGACGTTCACCTCCACGACGGACCCTGGCCGCGCCGATTCGATCGCGCGCCAATCACTGTGGACAACTCCGGCGATCCAGAAGGCCTTGCTTGCACGCTGCGCTCAACCGACGACTATGGCGTCTGCACCGGGATTGCCATCCACTTCACGCCAACGACGCCGGTCCCCTTGCTCGACATGTACACGAAAGGGGTGACATTCCACGTGTCACGAGCAGACTCCCGTCGCTACCTTCCCGCGGTTCTCGACCTCGTGGCCGAGGGAAAGGTCAGCCCGATGTCAATTCCGACGACCGTCGTCGACTGGGAGCAGGCACACCGAAGTTGGCTGGAACCAGCCATCAAGCTGGTAATCGAGCGGTAGAGCCGTTCGAAGTCGGCGACCTCTACCGGGACCACTGATCGGGGCAGCCCGACTAATTCGTATGACGGGCGATTTGTCGGAAAGATAACCTTTGCCCGGTGCCGCTGGGAGAGTCGGGCTGCGTGCTTCGCCTAGAGGGGGTTTCCAAGAGGTTTCAACGCGGGCGTGAGGTGGTTGTCGCGCTCGAGGATGTGGAGCTCGAGGTGGCCGAGGGGGAATTCATCGGGCTGGTGGGTCCCAGCGGTTCTGGCAAGTCGACCCTCTTGAATCTCGCGGGTGGGTTGGATCGCCCCGACAAGGGTCGGGTGTGGTTAGCCGGGAGGGATGTCTCAACGCTGTCGGCCGCCGATCGTGCTCGGCTGCGGCGACGGTACGTGGGGTTCGTGTTCCAGTTCTTTCATCTGATTCCGACCCTCTCGGTCGAAGAGAACGTCTCGCTGCCGTTGGTGCTCGACGGCAGGCGCGCGGTCGGAACGACAGTGAGGGACGCGATCGCGGCGGTTGGGCTGACCGCCAGGCTGGACCATCGCCCGTCGGAACTATCCGGCGGGGAGATGCAGAGAGCCGCGATCGCTCGTGCGTTGGTTAACCATCCGCGACTAATCCTGGCCGACGAACCGACGGGCAACCTCGACTCCACGACCGGGGAGGAGATACTCGACATGCTTTCGGACCGGGTGGCTGGCGAGGGCAGCGCGCTGGTGATGGTGACCCACAACCCCGACGCGGCTGGCCGGGCACACCGGGTCCTGACCTTGAAGGATGGTCATCTCGAAGCCCGGCGGCCCGCACGGCGCCGAGTCTCGGTCAAGCCCTAGGCGCCCTGACATGTTCCGAGCCGTCCGCTGGCTGAATCTGCGGCGGCTTCGTTCGCACCCGTTGCGGTTAGTTCTTGCGGTCGTCTGCGTCGCGGCTGGAGTTTCGCTGGGCGTTTCGGTCGTCGTCTTGACCTCGAGCGTTTCGAGTTCCCTGAGATCCTTCGGCAACCGCTTGGCAGGACCGGCGCCTCTGCGGGTTGTAGGGGCGACGTCGCGCGGCGGCTTGATGGAGTCAGTCGTGAACGTTGTCCAAGCGACCCCGGGTGTTTCGGGGGCCGTCCCCGTCGTCGAGGCGGTGACCCTCAGTGATGGCGACCGAGGACGTTCCGTCACGACCCTTGTTCTAGGTGTCGACTGTCGGATACAGGCGCTGGCAGGGAACTTTGGCTGTTCGCAGCCAGCTCTGGCAGCCTTCGATAACCAAGGCAGAGTCCTCATCAGCTCGACGCTCGCCGAAAGGCTCGGACCGAACGCGACGATACGGACCGATCTCGGCAGCAGTCCGGTTGTCGCCGCTCCGCCCCACAGTCCGCTCGACAGTTTCAATCATGGAAATGTTGCACTCCTCGGCCTGCCGCTGGCCCAGCGTCTCTTCGATCGACCCCACGGTCTCGACGCCATCTATGTGCTGCCGGCACGCGGCGTGAATCTGGCGGACCTGTCACAAACGCTGAAGCGGAACGTCGGCAACTGGAATGGGGTCCTCAAAGCAAATGACCCTCCTCCGGGGGTTTCGGTTGCGTCGAGCTCGTTCTTGCCGATCTTCACCTTGCTCGGCCTGTTCGCGCTCGGCGTTGGAGCCGTATTGGTGTTCAACATTCTCTCCCTCAGCGCGGAGGAGCGGCGAACGGAACTCGCCATAGTCGCAGCCTTGGGAGGCACGACCCAGACCGTTATCGGTGGAGCGATGACCGAGGGCGCTGTCATCGGGTTGGCGGGCGGACTGCTGGGTTGCTTGGGCGGCTTCCTCCTGGCCCATCCCCTGACCGACAGTCTCTCCAGTTTCACTCGACCGTACGTGGGCGTCGCGATCGGTGTTCATATGACACTGGGGGCATTCGTGATCGGCTGCGCGATCGGGGCCGCCGTCGGGGCGATCGCCGCCCTGATGGCCGCTCGACGGTCGGTTCGCATCGACGTGGCGGCCGAGCTATCCATGCGGGAGCGGCGCAATGAGAGCGAAACCCGACCGAACCTCACCCGCGGGATGCTCTTTCTGGTCGTGAGCGGGCTTGGTTTGCTGATCTGCTGGATCGCCCAACGCCAAGGAGCGCTCCAGCCATGGCAGGCAAGCGTGGCCCCGATAGGGGTGCTCATCGCCATCGTCGGGTACCTCGTCGCCAGCGGCTCCTTTGCGGCCGTCGTTGCGAGATTCGGGGCTGGACTGCTTCGCAGGTGGAACGGGACCCTCTCGCTGGGCGCGGCCAACCTCGCCCGCGACCCACGCCGCTGCGGTGTCATGGCGGTAGCGGTTGGCGCGGCTGTCGCCACCGCGTTCGTGATATCGAGCACCCATCAAGCGGCCGACCAGGCCATCACCCACGGTCTCACTACCGGACATGCCCAAGAGGTGGCGGTATCGACGGTCGGGACCAACAACACCTTCAACCTCGACGCCAAACCGCCCCCCTCACTCGTCGCAGAGCTCTCAAAGGTTCCGGGAACCGCAAGCATCGACCGGGCGTTCTTCGAACTCAGCGGGCATAACGCAGATGACTTGGTAGGAGTGTCGGCCTATGACCATCCATGGCTCAACGCTCCGTTGATCCTGGGAACCAGGTCACTCGGCGCATTCCAAGGCGGACAGGTCCTGGTAGGACCTGCGCTGGCTCGCAAGCGTCACCTGCGACCCGGCTCGAACCTCGTCTTGGACACGCCGACCGGACTCGCGTCGGTGATCGTGGGCGGAGTATGGGAGGACGGAAATGTCAACGGCAACACGGTCACCGTGCCGCTCTGGCTATTCCAGCGCCTGTACGGCGACCAACCTCCTCAAAGCGTCGGGTTGATCCCCATTGCCGGGGTCACACCGGTGCAGCTTGCTCAAAATGTTCGGGAGGCACACCTGGCCTCTGATCTCATCGTCGACACGCCACACCAGTTGGCCAGGTCGATCTCAAAAGGAGTCGGCCAACAGCTCACCGCATTCGACTCGATACAGCGGAGCCTGACCATCGTCGCCTTCGTCGCCGTGCTCTCGACCATGCTCCTCGTAGGGGTACAACGGCGACGAGAACTGGGGCTCTTCGCGGCCGTCGGAATGGAACCCAACCAGCTTGCAAGCATGACGCTCGCCGAAGGCGCCGGAGCCGGGCTGATCGGGATCGCACTATCCGTCGGTGGTGCAGTCATATCGGCCATAGGCTTCTACTGGATTCTTCCAATCATCATTGGTTTCAAAGATCCGCTCATCTTCGACTTCGCCACGCTGGTCATCTGGGGTCCGATCGCTCTCCTGCTCGTTACTGTGGCGTCGCTCCTACCGGCATGGAGGAACGCACACGTCCCCGTAGTCGAAGCGCTTCATTACGAGTAGAGCCGGGCACCGGGCTCACTGAGGATCTTGCATCGCGTGCGGGTCAGTGGTCGAAAGAAGGGGTGGTTCGTCAGAGCTCAGCAGGCGGCGGCCTTGCAGGTTGAAGAGCAGGGCGAACGGGGGACCGATCAGGACGACGGCCGCGCCGAACAGAACTATCAGCGCAACGAGAACGGCGTGCGGTGCGCCGGCGTTGCTCAAGGTGACCGTCGTGCCCGGAAGCAGCGCCGGATACTGCGCGACTCCCCAACCCCAGATGACGGCTGCAACTCCGAGGGCGGCGACCGCCCGAGGTGCCCACAGCCTCATTCGCGGAATCATCAACAGACCGATGACGGCGAGACCGCACACTCCCGAAAGGATCACGAGGGGAAGCGCCCGTCCAGTTAGGTGTCTGTAGAGCGCCCGATTCGAGCTGTGCAACTCGGCCAGGAGGCCCAGCGAAAGGGCTCCGGCCACGAGCCCAGCAGCTTGGGACCGACGTGAGAAGTAGACCCGCAACTTGTCGTCAGCGCGGCGGGCGGCCTCGCCGGTCAGGTAGACGGCAGCCAGGTAGCCACAAGCCGCGACGAACAAGAAGCCCGCCAACAGCGAAGTGGTATTCGTCCAGGCGTAGAGGCTCGCGTGGTTCGCGTTTGCGTGGACGCTGCCGCTGGCTATGGCCCCGATCACGGTTCCCATGAAGAACGGGGTCATCAACGACGAGAGAGCGAAGATGGCGCCGGTCGCTCGGACCAGACTCAGGCGGGAGACCTCCTTGCGAAACGCGAACCCCGATCCGCGCAGCACGATGCCGCCTACTGCTAGCCACAACGGCAGCGCGGCGGTGTTCATGACGTCGGCGAAGGCGCTGGGAAACGCAGTCCAGAAGATGACCAGGTCGAAGACCAACCAGACGTGGTTTGCTTCCCATACCGGCGTGATCGAATCGTCGATCAGGCGCCGCGGAGCCCACCCTCGCCGGTCCCCGCCGGCCAAGAGATCCCACAGACCGCCGCCGAAGTCGGCTCCACCCAAGATCGCGTACAACGCGATCCCAGCTAGAAGGATCCCACCCACCGCGTCCGCGGCCATCAGACGATCTCCGTTCGGTCGAGAACGGGAGCGGGCGACGGGCCGTAGGGCACCGCGCCTTCCTCCAGGTCACCTCGACGCCATCTCCGAGCCAGAGTCCTCAAAATCAGGATCGTCGCCGCGCCGAGCAACGCATAGAGGACGACCACGATGCTCAAACTGACGAGCACGCCTCCATTGGTTGTGGCCGCTGCGTCGGTCGTCTGCCGCCGGTAGACCACCCACGGCTGGCGACCGACCTCGGTTACGACCCAGCCCGCCTCCATGGCCACGATGGCGGCCAATCCGCTGATCGCACCGACCCACCAGAACAGCCTGTGCGGGGGTAGACGCCGTCGCCGCCACCACTCATAAGCGGACCACAACCCGGCGAGCAGCAGCAGGAAGCCGATTCCCACCATGGCGTCGAAGCACAGGTGGATCAACCACGCGACGGGGGGGCGATATGCGGCACGGACGGTGTCCCAGCCGACGACTTTGGTGCCCGGCCCGAAGCCCACGAGCAGCGAGTCCAGGTCCGGAATCTTCAAGCCCCCATAGACATGACCCCCGGTGTACACCCCGCCCAACCACTCCGGCACGTTCCTTCCGGTGCGCGCTACGTACTCCATTGCGGCGAACTTGACCGGCTGGTCACGGGCGATTGCCCTCGCCGCAGTGTCGCCTACGAAGATCTGGAATGGGGTCAACACGGCGGCCGGCACGAACCCCAGGGCGAACCCGGTGTAGTGGTAGCGGTCGCGGCGGCCGCGCAGCACGCCGGCGGCATACACACCCGCGACGAGGAACCCCGAGACCATGTAGGCGGCCAGGATCATGTGGGGCATCTCATAGAGAGCCGCGTGGTTGAAGAACACCTGCCACGGTCTGACCGAAACAACCTTGCCGGCACGCTCGATGAATCCGCCCGGCTGGTTCATCCAGGCGTTCACCGCGATAACCGACATCGCTCCGAAGATCCCGCTCACGGCGATGGGGATCCCGCTCCAAAAATGCGCCCACCCGGGCAGGCGCCGCCAGCCGTAAAGGTAGACCCCAGCGAAGATCGCCTCCAGGAAGAAGAACACACCCTCGACCCCGAAGGGGAATCCGAGCACGGCTCCATACCGGCGCATCAGGCCCGGCCACAACAGGCCCATCTCGAACGACAGCACGGTCCCAGTGACCGCGCCGACTGCGATCAGCACGCCCATGGCCTGAGACCACCGACGTGCCAACCTCATCGCTGTCTCGTCCCGCCGGCGCAAGCCGACGAACTCGGCCAGCAACACGATGGACGGCAAGGCGATCCCCAGGCAGGCCAGGATGATGTGGAATCCCAGGGTCGCCGCCATCTGGGCCCGCGTCGGAACAACCGCGGCGATGAATGGCGCTACGGAGGACAGCGAGGCAGCACCCACGCCCTCTCATGCCACCACATCGAGGGATCCTTCGACAACGTGACCAAGCTTTAGCGTGCTGTTCGGATGTGGAGAGGCTTAGGCCGTGAATCCTCCGTCGAGCACCCACTCCGCCCCGTTCGCGTAGGCGCTTTCGTCGGACGCCAGCCACAACGCCAGCTTGGCCACTTCATCGGCGGCGGCATAGCGCCCCAGCGGCACGTTGGCGGTCAGCTGATCGAGGGGCACCCCCGCCATCATCGGTGTGTCAATGATGCCCGGATGGATGGAGTTGACCCTGATCCCATGAGGCCCAAGTTCCTGGGCGGCACTCTTGGTCATGCCCCGGACCGCCCACTTCGTCGCCCCGTAGGCGAAGCACGCCCCTGAACTCCTGAGCCCAGCGATCGATGACAGGTTGATGATAGATCCGGACTTTTGCTTGATCATCTGCGGAGCCACAGCCTGCATGCCAAGGAACACCCCGGTCTGGTTCACCGCGACGATCCGATCCCACGTGTCGAGCGATGTGTCGGCCAGGTTCTTCCATTCCAGAATCCCGGCGTTGTTCACCAAGACGTCGATGTGACCCTGGTCGCTGAGGACCTGCTGCACGACCGTCACCCAGGCGTCACGCGAGGCAACGTCATGTTCGAAAAAGATCGCTCCGACATCGGCGGCAGTCTTGGCGCCCTCGTCAGCGAGGACATCAGTTAGGTAGACCGTCGCTCCCTCGGCGACAAAAAGACGACCCTCGGCTGCTCCTTGTCCCCGCGCCCCACCCGTGATGATCGCCACTTTCCCGGTCAGCTGGCCCACTATTCCTCCTTAATCCGTTCGCTCCGATCTTGATCACGATTGCCTGAGCGATCCGCTCTATCGGCGATGACGAACGCTCCTGTGATGATCAATCCGCTCGCCACAATCAGCGGCGGCGCGATCGCGAGATTCCACGCTGCGGTGGCGTAACCGGCGACGACCATCACTGCCCCAGCAAGGAGGGTGACGATGGTGATCAGCAGTGTCACCGTCAACGTCACATCGCCTCCCGGAGAGGGCAGCCCGAGGGCGATCGACGCGATGTGTCGGACTCGGACCTTCATGTCAGAAGACCGTGCAGGTCTTCTGGGTCGTCTCGCGAGAGCGAAGGCTACGGAGATGAGCGGACCCGATGGAATCATGATTGGTCCAGCCAGCGCCCACCCGTCGGTGGCGAAGATGTATCCGGCAGTCATCATGATCCCGCCCGTGACAAGCGTCAGGACGGCCGCGGGGATGAACGGAACCACTCGAAGATCGCTTCCTTTGGCGATCGCCGAAGGTTCAGTCGGAGCTTGCATCGGATCCGAAGGCACGCAGCACCAAGTACGACCACAAGAGCATGCCGACCGCCGGGGCGTATTCGGTCGCTGCGTCCTTGGCTCGGGCGTGGAAGCCGAGACCGATGATGAAGTAGGCGACGATCGAAGCGGCCGTCAACCTCCCTACGGCTCGGGACCGAAGTCCGACGGCGAGGCCGAGTGCCGAACTCGCCTTGACTATCGGGAAGACGAATCGGAGCTGATCTGGGAATCCGAGGTGGTCGAGATGCTCGCTGGCCCAACGCTTAGACCGACGCCCCATTTGGATGATCGAGCCACGGGGTACAGCGCAACGGTGTCGAACGCGGCGTTCATCGCCTGGGCACCAATGAGACCCACAATCAGCCGATTGGATCTCCGCAGCGCGAGAGCCATCGGTCCCGAATCGTAGGCTCGATCTTTCTTGAAGCGCTAGCCCGGACCCTCCTGCTCCCTGCGGTCTTCATCCAGCCTAGGGGTCATTCCTCTTCGCTCCTCGGCCGCTTGGAGGACTTGGTCGACTACGCCGGCCCGAACCGGGGCTTCTTCGAGCAGTTCGGCTAGCTCGGCGACCTGCGACGCGTTGAGGCGGCGCTTCACGCGACAAGTATGCCCGCAATCGGGGGAGAGATGCTCTCAGCGGGTGGCACCCGATCTGGTGGGATCACCAGAAATGAAGTGCGCGAGAGGTAGACCCTACGGGCGCCGAGTATCTTCTCGATCGTGACGTACACCAGAGGGGATATCGAAGCGGCCTTCGACCACTATCGGTCAGCAGCCGCCGAGGCCGGACGAACTGGGAATTGGGAAGTCTTCCTCGACTGTTTCACAGACGACGTTCACTACGTCGAGCATCACTACGGCGAGTTCCACGGCAAGAAAGCCGTTCGTGAATGGATCGTCCCTGAAATGGCACGCTGGCCGATCAACCAGATGCAGTCGTATCCATGGGATTGGCACGTGATCGACGCCGAGAACGGGGTGATAGTCGGACAGATCGCCAACGTTATGACCGACCCCGGGGACGGCAAGGAGTACCGAGCCGTGAACTGGACCCGGTTGATCTATGCCGGCGATGGGCTTTTCTCGGAAGAGGAGGACATCTACAACCCCGCTGAATTCGGGGAGATGGTCATGGCCTGGATGAAGGCTTGGAAGGACCATCACCCCGGTCAAGACTCGCCCGGCTCTTCCTGAGCGCCAACCGCGTGAGCGAGGCCCGGGCAGCTTTCGACGAGTTGCTTTCCACTATGCGAGAGGTGGCCGACCGATTCTGCGGCCTCGAGTGGGGGCTGTCGTCCCCGGACGATGTGGCCGGAGGGCTCAGGGTCGTGGCCCATCTGCTGGAAGGCGGGTTCGTTGGCCATTTCGAGGACGACCCGAGCCAGCCGGTCTTTCGACAGATAGTCACGTCGACCCGGAAAAGCCTCGGCGACAACGCGGATGCCATATATTTCGACGCCGCGGTGTCGCCTGGGTTCGCCTATCGGGTGACCGGACGGACGGCCGGTGCGGTGTACGTGTCCTTCACGGTCGAGGCCGGCGGGGTCGGCGGCGCCTTCCCCAAGCGAACGGCGGGGGTGCTCAACGACACCGAGTTCGACATTGACGCCGAAGGTCGGTTCGAGGTCTTTCTCGGCGGGCCGAGAAGAGACCGCAACTGGATCGGTCTGGACGACGATGCCACGCGCGTGACGACCCGCCATTATTTCGAGCAGGAGGCCTCAGCGGCTGTGCCCCCGATTCCGGACCTGGCCCTTCGCATCGATCTCCTGGACAGCCCAACGCCCTTGCCGGCGCCCAACGATGCCTCTGTCGCAGCAGGATTTCGGCGGGTGGAGCGCTATGTCAGGTCCAGATCTCTGGAGCAGACCAGACCCGGTGAGGGTGAACAGCCCGCCTTTGTCTCCCGAGAGATCAACGTCTTCCCGCCGCCGGTATCCCCCGGTGATCATGCCCTTGCGGCGGCCGATGCCGCTTACAGCATGGCTCCGTATTTCCTCGGTCCGGATCAGGCACTGCTGATGACCGGTCGCTGGCCTGAGTGTCGTTGCGCCAACGTGTCCCTTTGGAACCGGCATTTGCAGACTTACGACTACGCACATCGCCAGGTATCGCTCAATCGCGCTCAAACCCACGTCGAACCCGACGGGACGTTTCGAATCGTTCTGTCGCACCGGGATCCCGGCGCGCCGAATTGGCTTGACACGGAAGGCAGGCCATTTGGGCTCGTGTTCTGGCGCTACATGCTCCCAGCCGGCCCGATCGAAACTCCCGACGCGCAAGTGGTCGACCTTGCGGACTTCTGAGGCGTCATTCCTCTGCGATTCCGTAGTGGGCGACGTAGGGCGCGAAGCTTCGCCTCACTGATTCCCGCTCGAGTCCCACGTCAGGTAATGAGTACGCGTGAGCCCCATGTTTGTCCTTGGGTTTGTTGACGAGGTAGTCCTTTACGACTTGCTCGTGATTGTCGGGCCAATCCAGCTGCAGTTCGCCATAGATCCGGCGTAAGGCGCTCACGGGGTCGGACATCAGCTCGATGAAGTGCGAGTCGACGATTTGCTTGTCGGGGATCTCGGCGTTTTCCCTCGCGTGGATAGTGCCTTCAAGGAACATCTTGTACATGGCTTCCATCGCGCCTGCTAGCGCGCCAACGTCCACAGCATCGCTGCGCATGAAACGCACCGCTGAGAGAATGCTGATCAACGAGGGGAGGAACTTCTGCGGGTCGCGGTGGGTGTGGATGACCTTCGCATCCGGGTACTCGGCGAACAGCGCGGGAAGGGTCGACACGTGAAACGGTGACTTCAGCAGCCATCGACGCGGGCGAGCGTCAGGAGTCTCATGCTGGAAGGTCTGAAGCATTCGACGATGAAGCCGGTACACGCGTCCAAGCGTCTCGAGATGCTCCAGCTGCCAACCCATGAAGGACGGCGTGTCGTAAAGCATCCCCCAGTACGGCCCGGAGAAGTCGTACATCAGGAAGTGCACGCACTCGCAGGGGAGACCGCTGGCGAGCTCGTGCATCGCCATGAACGGTGGATGAATGTCGGCCCACAGCTCCTGCTCAGACTCGGACAGTTTGAGACGGGTCTCGATGCTGCCGCTCTGCTTCAACGGGTAGAGAGCCTCGTAGGCCAGCGGGGCTCGGAGTTGCGGGTCGAGCGCCAAAAGCTCGAGCAGGATGGTCGTTCCGGTACGCGGAGGTCCCACGACGAAGACGGGCTCTCTGATCGCGGTGGTGCCGGTCGACGGGTGCTCCTTCCAGAGCTGCTGAAGGCGCAGCCACGTCTCGAGAACGCGCAGCACCTCGCTCCGCGTGAGGACGCGACCGAGCAGATGCAGATTCGAGTCGGCGTTGATCGAGGCGATCTGCCGTTCGTAGGTCTCGGTCCAGCCCGGCCATTCGTCTTCGCCCAGATCGGTTAGGCCGCAGGCCGAGCTGGCAACGTCCAGCATCTCGCGCGCGTCAAGGCCGACGATGCGAGCTGGGTTCCCTACGGCGTCGCCGAAGTAGTTCAGCCGTCGAACCCAATCGGGGTGTTCGAGGATGCGCATGCTCGCACCCTATTCAGTCGACGGCCGCAGGACCTCGCGATCGGTCCCCATCCGGCGCGAGGACATCGTTCAGAACCCGGGTGAGCTGCCCCGGCAGAACCGGCTTTGTCATGAAGCGCTTCGCGCCGGCAGCCATGCAGCGCTCCTCGAGCTCACGATCGTCGCGACCGGTGAGGATGACCACCGGAAGGTCCGGGAACTCCTCGGTTATGTGAGAACACACCTCGACCCCGTCCATCCCGGGCATCATCACATCCAGGACGACTGCCTTCGGCTCGACGACCGGGATCAACCCCAGCCCCATCGGGCCGGTCATCGCCTCGAAGACAACGAAACCGTCGGCTTCCAGAAGCACTCGCAGAAGCCGAACGATCGATGGCTCATCGTCAATAACCAGCACGGCCGATGCGGAATCGTCCACCGTCAATGCAAAATCGTCCTCCGCCGATGCGGAATCGTCCACCGTTGTCTCCTTCACGCGGACCCGTCCAGATCGACGTGTCGGCGCAAATCGGCCAGAACTGAAGGGTTATCGACCGTAGAGGGCGAAAAGGAAGGAGGGTCGGGAGGTCTGCTAAGCGGCGGGATCAGCAAGAACCGGGTCTGAGCGATCATTTCCCTCGTGCTCTCGATCAAAGAAGTCAAAAAAAGTTCCCGGCGGAGCGTCGGAATCGGGTTCCCCCGAACGATTTAGGGGATGTGAGCCAGCAGATGCCGGCAAGCGACCATTCGAGGGAGGACTTCATCGCCTTCTACGACAACGCCTTGCCCCACGTCTACGGCTACCTCTCGGCGCGTTGCCCGAGCCGGTCGATCGCCGAGGAGATCACTTCTGAGGTATTCCTGACGGCTGTCGATGTGGCGAGAAAAGAGCCCGCCACGCCCATCGGCGTGCCCTGGGCGATCGGCGTGGCCCGGCACAAGCTTGTCGACTATTGGCGCAGAGAGAGCCGGAAGGATCGCGGCCTGCGTGCGTTGGCCGACGAATTCGGAACGGTTGAAGCCGTAGATCCTTGGGACGTCCGTATGGAGGCGATGAGAGCTCGGTCGGTGCTCGACAAGCTCGCTCCCTTCCAGAAAGCGGCCCTCACGCTTCGCTACCTCGACGACCTGCCAGTCCCTGAAATAGCAAGCGAGCTCGGCCGCACGGTCCATGCCACTGAGACGCTGCTCATCCGTGCCAAGGCGGCCTTTCGCCGCGTTTACGAACAGGAGGACTGCGATGGCTGACCCCTTCGATGCCCTCCGAGTGCCGTCCGAAGCTCAGCTTCCGGATCCGGAGTTTTCCGACCGTCTCCGTTCCCGCCTCTTGAAGGCGTTCGACCTCCCGAAAGGAGTCACCGTGTCAGATCTCACCCTTGAAGACGTCGAAGTTGCGCCGTCCCCCGCCGTTGTAACTGGGGAGGTCCGGGTCCTCCCTTACCTCGCGGTCGCTGGGGCGCAGCGCGCTATCGACTGGTATCGCGAGGCGCTTGGTGCGCGCCTGCGCGGCTCGCCGATTGTCATGCCGGACGGCCGTATCGGCCACGCGGAGCTGGAGATCCCGAACGGCGGCCTGCTGATGCTCTCCGAGGAATACCCCGAGATCGGTGTCGTGGCCCCATCACCGGCGGGCGGAGTCCCCGTGACCATCTACGCCAGTGTTCCGAACGTCGACGAAGTGGTCTCGCGGGCGGTCGACGCCGGCGCCAGCTTGGAACGTGACGTTCTCGATTACGACTACGGACGAAACGGAGTAATCCGAGATCCGTTCGGGCACAGGTGGCTGATCTCGACCGAGCCCTCGGCGCCTCGTACTTACGTTCGCATCAGGCACGGCGACGTCGGGTACGCGTCGCTTTGGGTTCGCGACGCCGAACGCGCATCGCGGTTCTTCTCCGAGGTGCTCGGCTGGGAGTTCGAGCCCAACGACGGAACGTGGGGGTGGGCGGTGCGGGGGCTCTCGCTCCCTCACGGCATCGACCCTCGCCATCCCGACCCGACGCTGTTCCTCTGCTACGCCGTCGCTGACCTCGGACCCACTCTCGAAGCGGTTCGGGCTTCGGGGGGTTCCGCCGCGGAGCCGGTCAACGAGCCATGGGGCCCGACGGCGATGTGCAGGGACAACCAGGGTCTCGAGTTCGCGCTGTTCGAGCCGCCCGGGGGAGTTGGACGGGCTGGGGACCCGCCGCCTCCCGAAAGCGGGCGACCGGGCGACCTGGCGTACATCACCATGTACGTGCCCGATTCATCAGCGGCGAGGGACTTCTACGGTTCGGTGCTCGGTTGGCGGTGGCGCCCTGGACGGGTCGAGGACGGCTGGGGCGCCGAAGGTCCCGTGCCCATGACCGGCCTGAGCGGGGGACACGAACGGAGTTTCATCATGCCCATGTACCGGGTGGACGACATCCAGCGTGCGGTTGGCCGGGTGCGTGCCCTCGGTGGGCAATCGACCGATCCCGAGCAACAGCCTTACGGGATCAGCGCCGAGTGCGAGGACGACCAGGGCACCCGCTTCTACCTCGGGCAGCTGTAACCCCGATGCAGGCGGCGGCGTATTGAGTCGTCGCTCACCTCCGGGCTCCGGCAATCTGGTCGCATGCAACCCGCAGGCGCCAGCCGCATCGTGACCATTTTTCGTTCGAGGCTCCGGCCCGATGCGGACCAACTCGGATACGGCGAAGAAGCCGCCCGGATGGAGTCGCGAGCCCGCGCGATGCCGGGATTCGTGGATTTGAAGACGTTCACCGCTCCCGACGGTGAACGCGTGTCAATCATCACCTTCGAGACGCGGGAACATCAGGATGCTTGGCGAGACGACCCTGAGCACGTCGTCGCCCAGCGTCACGGACGCGAGAAGTACTACGAGGAGTACTCCATATCGGTCTGCGAGCAGCTAAGTCACCGGGGCTTCCGGTCCGCTTAGTACGGCATCCGAGCCTGAGCGAGGTCGACACGGTCTCCCCGCAGCGGGACTCCTTCCTGCCGGAGCAACCTCAGCTGCCTCGAACCCTTCGCGACTGACCCGTTTGCTCGGACCACCCGATGCCATGGCAGATCCTCGGTGGTGGCTGCCAGCACACGGCCCACCAGCCGCGGAGCCGTCGGGTAGATGTCACCGTAGGTGCGAACGAATCCTTGAGGTATCGCCTTGATCCTGTCGAGGATTAGTGCTTCACGCGAGTCTGCAGACACCGGAACGTTCGAACGGGAGTTCAGTTGGGAGCGCGAGCGAGGATTGACCGCCATAGTCTCGCATTGTGCCCGTCCGTCTGCCCCGACGCATCACGGCCTGCCTGTTCGACATGGATGGGGTCCTGACCAGCACCGCCGAGCTTCACGCAGCTGCCTGGAAGCAGATGTTCGACGAATACCTGGGCAAGCGTGCGACTAACAACAACGAGCCCTTCGTCCCGTTCGACTCGGTCATCGACTACGACCAGTACGTCGACGGGCGACCCCGGCTCGACGGGACTCGCGAGTTCTTGCGTTCTCGCGGGATCGACCTACCAGAGGGAAAACCGCAGGATCCGGCGGGAACCGAGACCATCTACGGGCTGTCTAATCGGAAGAATGATCTGGTGTTGCATCTGATCAAGGAGCGGGGGGTGACTGTGTATCCCGGATCACTTCGTTTCCTGCAGGAAGTCCGCCGCCGGCAGTTGGCCACGGCGGTCGTATCCTCCAGTGCCAACACGTCAGAAGTGCTCAGGGTCGGGGGTCTGGAGGGAATGTTCGACGAGGTGGTCGACGGAATCGTCGCGGAACGCGACCACTTGGCGGGCAAGCCGGCTCCGGACACCTACCTGGCGGCGGCCCGGGGGCTCGGCGTGGATCCTTCCGCCGCGGCGGTATTCGAGGACGCGCTGGCGGGAGTCGAGGCGGGACGCGCGGGCAGATTCGGCTTGGTGGTCGGGGTGGATCGGGTAGGTCAGTCGAACGCACTTGCCGCTCACGGTGCGGACATCGTGGTCACGGATCTCGCCGAGCTGATCGGTTAGCTGTGTTTGCCCATCCTGCCTTCGCGGTCGACCCCTGGTCGGTAACCGAATCCTCGCTCGACCTGAGCGTTCTGGCTCAGACCGAATCGGTGTTCGCTTTGTCCAACGGCCACATCGGAATGCGAGGGAACCTCGACGAGGGAGAGCCCTACGGCCTGCCCGGCACCTACCTCAACTCGGTTTACGAGCTGCGCCCCCTCCCGTACGCCGAAGCCGGCTACGGAAACCCCGAGTCCGGGCAGACCATGGTCAACGTAACCAATGGCAAAGTGATCCGGCTGCTCGTAGACGACGAACCGTTCGACGTTCGATACGGCGAGCTGCTGAGCCACCGCAGGGTCCTCGATCTGAGGGGAGGGTTCCTCCACCGGGAGGTCGAGTGGCGCAGCCCGTCCGGCGCGCGGGTGCAGGTGACCTCGACGCGGCTCGTGTCACTCGTTCAGCGTTCGGTGGCCGCCATCAGATATGAGGTGACGCCGCTCGACCGTTCGGTTCAGATAGTGGTTCAGTCCGAGCTTGTTGCCAACGAGGCCATGCCGGCAAGACCGGCCGAGGACCCGCGGGTTTCGGCGATCCTCGACCAGCCTCTGGAGTCGCACGCTGCGCTCGCAATGGGCTCGTCGGCCTTGCTGGCTCATCGGGTTCGTCGAAGCGGCCTGCTCGTGGTGGCGACAATGGACCATAGCGTCGCCGGCCCCGACGACACGGAGGTCACTTCCGAGGCCATCGATGACGTCGCCAGGACCAACGTGATGACGACCCTGCAGTCGTCCGAGAGCCTCGTCGTCACGAAGATGCTGGCTTACGGGTGGTCCGCGGAGCGGTCCGAACCCGCCTTGCACGACCAGGCGCGTGGCGCCGTGCAGGCTGCAAGCCGGACCGGCTGGGAGGGCCTCCTCAAGGGACAGCGCGAGTTCCTCGACGACTTCTGGTCGGGGGCGGACGTCGAGATAGACGGTGACTCAGAGGTTCAACAAGCGGTCCGGTTCGCCATGTTTCATATCCTCCAGGCTGCCGCGCGGGCCGAGCGCAGGCCGATCGCAGCCAAAGGGCTCACCGGAACCGGATACGAGGGCCATGCGTTCTGGGACACCGAGATCTACGTTCACAGCCTGTTGGGTCTATCCCGCCCCGAAGCCGTGGCGGACTCGCTCAGGTGGCGTCACGCCACACTGCCTGCTGCGCGGGAGCGGGCCCAGCAGCTTCGCTTATCGGGTGCGGCGTTCCCGTGGCGGACGATCAACGGGGCCGAGTGCTCGGCGTACTGGCCTGCCGGCACCGCCGCGTTCCATATCGGAGCTGATATTGCCCACTCCGTTGTCCGCTACGTGCGCGTCACCGGGGACGACGAGTTCGAAGCTGAGATCGGCGTAGAACTTCTGGTCGAGACTGCCAGGCTTTGGCGAACGGTCGGGCACCATCACATGGACGGAACCTTCCGGATCGACGGAGTCACCGGTCCCGACGAGTACAGCGCCATCGCAGACAACAACATCTACACCAATCTGATGGCGCAGCAGAACCTCATCGCCGCGGCCGACGCCTGCATGCGTCATCCAGGGAGCGCCGGCAAGCTTGGCGTCACCGACGAGGAGGTCGCCTCGTGGCGGGACGCCGCCGCCGACGTGTTCATCCCTTACGATCAGACGCTTGGGGTGCATCCTCAGGCCGACGGATTCACCGACCACCAAGTTTGGGACTTCGCCGCCACCACCGCGGATCAGTACCCGCTTCTGCTGCACTTCCCGTACTTCGATCTGTACCGCAAGCAAGTCGCCAAGCAGGCCGACCTAGTGCTCGCGATGCACCTGAGGGGGGACTTCTTCACGGCAGAGGACAAGGTGCGCAACTTTGCCTACTACGAGCGTCTCACTGTCCGAGACTCCTCTCTGTCCGCGTGCACCCAAGCTGTCATGGCGGCGGAGACCGAGCATCTTGGCCTTGCCTACGACTACGTCGGAGAAGCTGCTCTCGTCGACTTGATGGATCTGGAGCACAACACCCGAGATGGTCTGCACATGGCATCGCTCGCGGGCTCCTGGGTGGCGCTTGTCGAGGGTCTCGGAGGCCTACGGATAGAGGAGAACCGGATTGTGTTCCATCCGCGTCTACCCGACAGCCTGCTGGCGCTTCATTTTCGGATCACCTATAGGGGTAGGCGGATAAAAGTGAGCCTTTCCGAGGGAAACGCGTCTTACGAACTGCTCTCTGGCGACGATCTTTCCATCTGGCACTACGACGAGGAGCTAAGCCTTTCAAGCGACGCCGTCGAACGCCGTTCGTTGCCTCCTCGAACTCGACTGCCCCGCCCGACGCAGCCCCCCGGGCGTGAGCCGACCCGCAGACACCACCGAGATTGATCCGGCTCGTTAGGTGACTTCGGCCACTCGCGCCCCGAATGGTTCGTAGGGGCGCCCGTCGGATTCGGCCAACATCTTGCCCGCCCGGACCTGGAACGGGCTGATTCCCCCCGTCTCCCAGGGCCCGACTGCCCCGGCCTTCAAAGCTTCGGCTGACTTCGGTAGCACTCCGAAATGCCTGCAGGCGTCCTCGACCGGCAGATCTGCGAGTTCGAACCAGTCGAGTCCGAGGAAGTCGACGCTGCCCGAGCATTTCGCTCCTCGGTACATGGCGTCGGCAACCCGTTCGGCCATCCCCGTCCGGGAGAGATGACCGGGCGAAGACTCGAAGAGCCCGGCGCCCGATCGCAGGTATCCGGTCTCGAATAGGGACACGACCATTGCGAGGAGGGAGAATCCCCTGGGGTCGTCGTTGGCGCGGGCAATGAACGCGAAAACTTCGAGTTCGGACTCGACGGTCGTTCCGTAGTCGGCGAGAACGTGCACCCAGTCGTGCTGAGCGAGAAGCGGCGGAGCGGAGCCGGCGAGTCCGGGGTAGTTGAACCCCCGTGCTCGGTAGAAGTCGGTCACCCGGCGTCCGAGCGACTCCTCCGGGAGTTTCTCCATGGCACGCCAGCGGGCTGCAAGATCGGGGTCGTTCAAGTCGAAGTCCCAGGCGTCGGAGATCTCCACCGTGGTGTGAAGGTTGGCGGCGTCCTCGGAGCTCCACCCCGCGGTGTACCCGTTGCGTTTGAAGTCGAAGGCCGCCAGACCCAAGCTGCCAGCGGCGAACTGCCGCGCGACCTCAACCATCCCTTCGTCGACCGACAATTCCGCGGCGTACTCCGCTATCCGATCCGCCACGTCCTGTGGGATGGGCCTAAGGACAAGCCCGACCAGGGTCATGATCTGCACGATCCGAGACCGGTACGCCTCGTTTCTGTTCCGCAGAGCAGCGGCAAGCTCTGGTGCAGTGACAGGAGGCTGGTCCAGGGCGGCAGGATGCCCGGTCATGGCCAGCAGCACCGAGCGAACAAGTAGCTGCTGAGTTTCGGTCAGCCCGCCTGGCGGCGCCGCCGCGGTGGCGACTGCCCGGCTGACGATCGCTACCTCTGCCGCGTCGGGTACAGAGAGGTTGGTCGCGTCCAGAGAGGGCAGCGGGACCGGCACGAAGGTCAGTTTGTCATCGTCACGCGCATATCGGCGGCCGAAATTCGCTGCCGTCGCCTATCTGCAAAACCGGAGCCGACCGGAGGTCAAACAGTACGAACGACACTCCGTCGGTGATTCGCACCTGCTGCCTTCTGTGCGAGTACCGGAAACGGAGTTCGATCGGCGCGTCCGCGGCAGCCCAGGTCTCGACGAGGCCCGCGGCGGCCACGGCCCAGGCGGAGTAGGGGAGCCGGGCATGAAGGGAGAAGACTCCATCGACTGGATATGACGTCTCCGGCTCGAGGACTCCGTCGATGATCACAGATCCTGGCCTGAACGACGCAAACGCAATTCGGCCGTGGAGAACCAGCGGCGAGACCGTCGATGTGGGGTGGGGGTTCATGATTCCTCCGGGGGTCGAGGACGCAACTGGTGTAAGCGTGCGCCGACCGCGCCTCGGTGTCATCGATCTCAGGATGGTTTGCGCCTCGGCCCTAAGGATGAAACTGCGGACGGCCTGATCGATCCAGTGGCTCGATCTACTGGCCGGATCTGTGGGCTACTGGCCGGATCTCTGGGCCAGCCGGCGAAGAGGTGGGGTGGTGGCCGGAGGCACCTGGCGCGGCGGAAGCTGCATCAGAAGCTCCGCCGTTGCGCTCGCAACCTGATCCACTGCCCGATCTACGGCTTCGGCCGTTCGGGGCGTCACTGTCTGAACACCGCTGACCTTTCGGACGTATTGCAGAGCGGCCGCGCGGATCTCTTCGGTGGTTGCTGGCGGCTCGAGGCCTCTGAGGGTCGTGATGTTCCGGCACATGCGCCAAAGATACGGCCGAAGTGGCTGTTCGATATGGTCTGCGCGCGGCAATCCGGGTTGACTGGAGCCGGAGAGCTCCACCGGGGGAGGAGTCATACGTGCAGACTGACGCGGCGGTTCTCTGGGAACCGGGGACCGACTGGAAGATCGAACGGATCGAACTCGACCCTCCCAGGCAGGGTGAGGTCCTCGTACGGCTGGCGGCATCGGGGATGTGCCACTCCGAGGAGCACATCGTGACCGGTGACACACCGATGCCGCTTCCGATGGTCGGTGGGCATGAGGGCGCCGGGGTGGTCGAGGCTGTCGGCCCCGGGGTCCGCGATCTCGCCCCCGGCGACCACGTGGTCACCAGCTTCCTACCGGCCTGCGGTCGGTGCCCATCCTGCAGCGCCGGCCACCAAAACCTCTGCGATCTCGGGGCGTTCATCGCCGACGGCTGGCAGATATCCGATGGCACAGCGCGCCATCACCTCGGGGATCAGGATCTCCGGGCAATGTGCATGGTCGGCACTTTCGCTCACTGGACCGTGGGCAACGAAGCCTCGTTCATCAAGATCGATCCCTATATCCCCCTCGACCTTGCTGCGCTCCTGGGTTGCGGGTTCACGACCGGATGGGGCTCCGCGGTCCACCGGGCGCAAGTCCAACCGGGCGAGGACGTCGCCATCGTCGGAATCGGCGGACTCGGGTCGGCGGCGGTCCAAGGGGCCCGGTTAGCCGGCGCTCGGCGAATCTTCGCCGTCGAGCCACAGACCGAGAAATGGGAGGCCGCCCGGCGCTTCGGCGCCACTCACACCGTGGCGTCGATCGAGGAGGCGTTCCCGCTCATCCAACAAGAGACCCAAGGGCGGATGTGCCACAAGCTCGTCGCAACCATGGGCGTCGGCCGGGGAGACCTCGTGGCCCCCTTGATGTCGTTGGTGGCCAAACGAGGCAGAGCCGTGATGACCAACGTTCACAGCGCGTTCGAGGTCGACGTCAAGTTGAGCATGATCGATCTGGTGTTCATGGAGAAAGAGATCCTCGGGTGTCTGTACGGGTCCGCCAACCCGCGAGTCGACATCCCCTTGCTGTCCCAGCTGTACCAGGCTGGTCAACTGGACCTCGAAGGCATGGTGACGCGGCGCTACCCCCTCGACGGGATCAACGAGGGCTACGAAGACATGAGGGCGGGTCGCAACATCCGGGGTGTTCTCGTCTACCCGAGCTGAGACGCCGAAGTGCTCGCCGGCTCACGCGCGGCGCGCTATCGCTCGTTCCGCAGCGTTGTTCGCCTTCGCGCCGAGCGCCCAACCGACGTAATGCGTGACTTGCAGGACGATCTCTCGAAGCGTGCTCTCGTCCATCTCACCGTTGCTCAGAGCAGCTGCGAACTGAACTTCGAGGAGGTCCTCGTGTCCCTGCGCGGCGAGAACGCCAACAGTGATGAGGCGCCGGGCGGGGACGTCCAAGCCCGGCCTGCACCACACGTCCCCGAAAAGATGGTCGACCGTGTACGCGACGAAGTCCCCCGGGCCTGTTCCGGATCCGCGCTGAACCCGTACACCTCGTGCATCTTTGCCATGCCGGCTTCGCGATCCGCGGAGGGTGGGCGCCGGCCCACCGCGTCAGGTTCGCTCAAGGTTCGACTCCGAAGACCGATCCGATGTTCGACTCGGCGAGCTCGGTCAGCGGGCACTCCAACTCGAGCTCCCACGCGAGATCCAGCGCGGCGTCGAGGTCCTTGTGGGCCAACGCAGCGGCCGACCGCATGGCGCCGACCAGTCGCTCATCGTCGCCCGGTCCGAAGGGCGCCACCGTGTCCCTGAACATGAGCGCCGAAGCGCCCCCGATCATGCGATCGCTCTCTTTGATCACCCGCGCGAGATTCTGAAGATCTATGCCGGCGGCTTCCGCGATCCTCTGGGCCTCGTAAGCAGCCAGCCACGATCCGTACTGCACCACGTTGCGCGCCAGCTTTGCCTTCAGCCCCGAACCCAGCGGGCCCATTCGAACCACAAGCGAGCTGAACGAATCGATGACCGGCAGGACCCGCGCTACAGCGCCATCATCGCCACCGACCATCGAGACGAACTTTCCCGCCGCTGCTGCGGACGGGCCACCGCTCACGCCGCAATCCACGACGGCCACCCCGCCGGGCCGCCCGGCTTCGGCGACGTCACGCAAGGCCGCCATGCTAACCGTCGACACGACGATCACAGTCGACCCGCGGCGCATCGTCGTTAGCGCACCCAAAGGTCCGAGGAGCACCGCTCGGACCTGATCGTCGTCGACGACCGCGACGATGACGACGTCGACCGACCGACCGAGCTCCGCCGGGTCGTCAACCACCCGGCACCTGTCCGAGAGCTTGGCCGACGCTTCCGGACGGACGTCACAGACACATACGTCGTGACCCGCCGCGGCCAGCGCGGAAGCGACGCTTCCGCCTATCTCGCCAAGGCCCACAACACCAACGGCGGCCACCCGCATCCCCCTTTGTTGATAGACAGGGGTCCACAGTAGTTATGAGCGAGCCCCTCCGATACGACCCGTACGACTACCAGATCCACGAAGACCCGTATCCGACCTACGCGCGCCTCAGGGATGAGGCACCCCTGTACCACAACGAAGAACGCGGGTTCTGGGCGATATCCCGGCACTCCGACGTTGCGGCCGGCTTCCGCAACACCGCCCAGCTGTCGAGCAGGTTCGGTGTGTCCTTGGACCCGATCGCCTACGGCCCCGATGCACACAAGAGCATGTCCTTTCTGGCCATGGATCCGCCGAAGCACACCCGAATGCGTGCGCTCGTGTCAAAAGGATTCACCCCACGTCGCGCGGCAGACCTGGAGCCCAGCATCCGGCTCCTGGCGGAACGGCATCTCGATGCAGCCCTATCGAAGTCCGGCGGCGAGTTCGACTTCGTCGCGGACTTCGCCGGCCTACTTCCGATGGAAGTGATCTCGGCGATGCTCGGCGTCCCCGAAACCGACAGGACCGAGCTCCGTCGCCTCGCCGACCTGCTCGTCCACCGCGATAAAGGCGTTACCGATGTCCCGCCGGCGGGCATCGAGGCTGCGATCAAGCTCATCACCTACTTCTCCGAGCTGATCGCCGATCGGCGGACACGACCTGCCGACGACCTGACCTCTGCGCTGACCCAGGCTGACGTCGAGGGCGACCGGTTGAGCGACGAGGAAGTCACGTCCTTCCTGCTGCTGATGGTTGTCGCCGGGAACGAGACCACGACCAAGATGCTGGCCAACGCCTGGTTCTGGGCTTCGCGGTTCCCCGACGTCAAAGCCCGGTTACTTGCCGAGCCCAGTGACGCTCCACTCTGGGTCGAGGAGACGGTGCGCTTTGACAACTCCACCCAGATGCTCGTCCGGGTAGCGACCGGGGACGTAGAACTCGCTGGCAGCTCGGTGCCGGACGGTGCACCCGTCCTGCTCCTGATCGGGTCCGCCAACCGTGACGCCGCAGCGTTTCCCGACCCTGACCTCTACGACCCGTACCGGAATACTTCGAAGCTGATCAGCTTCGGTTCGGGCCGTCATTTCTGCCTAGGAGCGCCGCTCGCTCGGTTGGAGGGCCGGATAGCTCTCGAGGCGCTCGCACGCAGGGTCTCCGATTATTGCGTCGACGAGGAAAACTCCGAAAGAGTGCATTCGATCAACGTGCGCGGATTCGCCAAGCTCCCGACGCAGGTCAAGATCGGGTGAACCGCGTCACGAACCTCGAGTCGACTCAGAGTACTGGCGTGCCGCAGCCGAGTCGTGCTGCGCACCGACCGGTTTGCAGATGCGGCATGGGGTAAGCCCGAGATCCAAAGCCGTCGCGACGTCGATGAGACGTGCCTCGGATCGGCCCTTCACGAGGCGGCAGTCGGGGCGATGGAAGGACGCGGAGCCGGCAACTACAAGGTCGTCGTCGCGCGGGCGGGAGGCGGCAGCTGCCGGGCCCGTCGCGGCCGGCGAGCGCTCTAGCACATCGAGAAGTTGTTCGAATCGCGCCGCCAGGCGAGCCTCGGACTCGCGGTAGGCGTTGGCGACGACCATCGCCGCCCCGAGGACAATGATCCCCAGACCCAGAAAGCCGCCGGACAGCAACCAGGGAAGCTGAGCTTGGACGACCGGTACGTGGTTGACCTCGCCGCCGGATCCCGCGGCGCCGTTCCAGCCGACTCCGATCACCACCAACCCGATGGCAATGACGACCAGGCCCAGGCGGCTACCGCCGCTGCCCAGCACTCGGCCCGCGGCTCCGCGGATCCCCGTCTGAGCGCGTCGCATCGCGGCGCCGGCTCTCAGCTCGTGCTCCGTTGAGGTCTGCTCATCGGTGCTCATGCGGCTCCTCCTGTCATTTGCTCCTGGCCGCCCCGGCCTCCGCGACGTCTCCGAGGTAGACCTCTTCGAGATAAGACTCGGAGGCCAATCGTTCGGGGAGCCCGTCGAAAGTCAAGGTTCCCTTCTCCATCACCAGCGCTCGGTCTGCGTATTCGAGGGCGCCCACGTTCTGCTCGACGAGCATCACCGTGGTGCCGTCCGTGTTGATCTGCTCCACCACCTGGAAGACCGTCTCGGCCATCAACGGTGACAGCCCCAGTGATGCCTCGTCGATTAGAAGCAGCCTCGGACGGGCCATCAGCGCGCGGCCTATCGCAAGCATCTGCTGCTCGCCGCCCGAAAGAGTCCCTGCGACCTGCCCGGCCCGTTCCTCCAGGCGGGGGAAGTAGGCGAAAACCTTCTCCATCGTCTCGCGCATTCGATCCCTGGATGTCCACGAACCGAGCTCGAGGTTGTCGCGAACCGTCAGTCCGGAGAAGACGTGGCGGCCTTCCATCGACAACGAGATCCCCGCCTTCACGATCTCGTCCGTGTTCATCCGGGTGACGGATCTTCCCTCGAAACGGATGTCACCCGACCACGACCGCAACAACCCGGCGATGGTGTTGACCGTGGTCGTCTTACCGGCGCCGTTCAGACCGAGCAGCACCGCCGTCGTTCCCTCTTCGATAGAGAAACTAATGCCGTGCAGGACCGGCAAGGCCCCGTACCCGACGCGAAGGTCATCCACTTCCAGCAGGCTCATGCCGACGCCTCGGTCGGATTCGGCATCTCGACGGTGTCGTCGGGGGCGGCCGTGGGCGTCTTCTTTTGCCGTGCCGAACCGCCGAGATAGGCCTCCACTACCTGCGGGTGGCGTTGGATCTCGGCCGGCACTCCTTCTGCGAGAAGGCTTCCGAAGTTGAGCACATACACGTAGTCGCAAACTGCGCTGACGAGCGGCACGTGATGCTCGATCAGCAGCATGGTGAGCCCCACTTGCTCCCGGAGTTCAAGGAGACGCCGCCCAAGATCGGCTGCTTCCTCCGGGCCCATCCCGCTCGAAGGCTCATCGAGGAGAAGAACGTCCGGGTCGGTGGAGAGGGCGCAGCCGAGTTCCAGAAGCTTCAGCTGCCCGTACGGGAGGCTCGAGACGACAGAGTCGCGGATCTCCCCGAGGCCGAGGAATTCGAGCATGGCTTCGGCCTTGAAGGTCAGTTCGCGCTCGTCCTCGGCGGCCTCCGGTGTGCCCAGAATCCCTGACAGCGCCGAGTAGCCGGCGTGGATGTGTTGGGCGGCCTTGAGGTTGTCGAGTGCGGTCGCGCTCTTGATCATCCCGACGTTCTGGAAGGTGCGCCCGAACCCGAGGGCGACGCGCTGGTGAGGACTCATTCCGGTGACGTCGCGGCCGCGGTGAATCACCTTGCCCGTATCGGGGCGGTAGAAACCGGTGATGCAGTTGAAGGCGGTCGTCTTGCCAGCGCCGTTGGGACCGATCAGCCCGACTATTTCCCACTCGTCGACGACCATCGACAGCGAGTCGAGGGCGCGGAGGCCTCCGAAGCGAATGGATAGATCCCGGACTTCAAGGACGGGCATTCACGACCTCCCGACCCTGGACGGCGGAGCGCGAACGGAACCGGAGAGGGCCACCGGTCATCCAGCGCACAATCGGGTCGATCTGCTGGGCGAGACCTTGAGGATTTATGGCGAACGTGATCAGCAGTAGCAACGCGCTGATCAGGTCAGGACCGAACTGCAGGATGTTGTTGTGCAGACTGGTCGAGAAGAGCCCTGCGAAGTCCTTGAACAGGAAAAAGTTCGCCAGGAACGTGTGCAAGACCGCGAACAAGATCGACCCGATCGCAACGCCCGCACGCGAGCCTGCGCCACCGACAACCGTCATCAGAACGAAAGTGAGCGCGAGAAGGAAGGAGAAGTCGTTTCCGTTGAACTGCTGAGTGGAGAATGCGAACAGCCCGCCGGCCACTCCAGCCACGAGCCCGGAGATGACGAACGCCAGCAGCTTGTATCCCATGACGTTCACTCCGAAGGCGGACGCCACCCTCTCGTCCTCCTTGATCGCCGCGAACGCCCGCCCGACCTTCGATGCGACCAGGCGGCTATCCAGGTACATCACCGCGACGACGACTGCGACGCAGACGAAGTAGTACCGGTCGTTGGACGAGAGAACCGAGGGCCGGTTGGCGGCTTCGCCCGCCCCTCCTCCGGTGAGGGCAGGCACCTCGAAAAGAGAACCTTGCAACGTGATGCCGACGACCAAGGTGACCAGAGCTAGGTATAGACCGCGTATCCGCAGCGCGGCGAAGCCGATGAGCAGGGCCACGGCTGCCGCCGCAACGCCACCGATCGCTACCGCAGCGGGGAACGGAGTGCCGTGCTTGGTCGACATGTAGGCGGCGAAGAGTGCCCCGGAGCCCATGAGTCCTTGATGGCCGAGAGACAGCTGACCGGTGTAGCCGAGTATGACGTTCAGTGACAGGCCGATAAGCACGTACACCGCGGCAGTGGTCGCGTACGCCGCGGTATTCGCTCCCGACAACCCGGCGATCAGAACCGCCGCCACAACCGCCGCCCAGGCGAGCGCACGCGCCGTAAAGCCCGCGGCCTTCGGCGCCAATAACGAGGGCGCAGGAGCAGCAACCCGAAAGGCCATCAGACTCCCCTGCCCAAGAGTCCGGTCGGTCGGGCGACGAGTACGATCAGCAGGATCGAAGCGAGCACGACCTGCTCTGCTCCAGGCACCGAGGTGGGAACGTACTTCTGCGCGAAGTCTCCGACGATACCCACCACCACCCCGCCCACGAAGGCTCCCGGAAGGCTGGTCATCCCCCCGATGACCGCGGCGATGAATCCGAATACGAGCGGGCCGATCTCCCCGATACCAGTCATGAAGCCCGGAGGTATCGCGCCTTTGGCAGGGGCATAAAGAACCCCGGCCACCCCTCCGACGAGCCCGGCGATCAGCCAGGTGAGCGCCGAAACCTTGCTCACGTTGATTCCGACAGCGCGCGCTGCTGAAACGTCTTGGCTCACCGCGAGGACGCTCTTGCCCCACCTGCTCCTGAAGAACCACACCCCGAGGACCGCGATGGCGAGAAGCCCGATCAAGAGGTCGATGTCCGTGAAGCCGTAGGTGAATGAGTGGGCTCCCCCAACCTTCCCGAACAGAGCGAAGTGGTGACGGGCCCCCAGCGGAGGGAACACGTGCAGGTTCTCTGTCCCGAGAATCACCGCTTCGAGGCTGATCAGGAGCAGGGCGACGCCGGCGGTGGCCACGAGCAGCACCGCCCTTGAGGCCGTGAACAGGGGTCTGATCACCAGCCGCTCGGTTATGAGTCCGGTCAGCGCTCCGGCGATGATCCCGAAGGCGAGAGCGAGACCGTAGGGCACCTTGGGGAACGGGCCCAGACCCTTGATGAAGGCGAGGGCGATGAACGCGGCGACCGACCCGAATTCGGCCTGGGCGAAGTTGAATATCTGGTTGGACTTGTAGATGAGCACCAGCCCGCACGCGACGAGCCCGTACACGCAACCGTCGCGTATCCCCGCGACTAGAGGGACGCCGACCGAACTTCCCACCGATGCGATCAACGCCCTTACCTACAGCCTTCCCGCGGTGACGTATTGGCTCTGGGCGCAGCTCAGCTGCAGCTCCCACATGCCAGTACCACCGAAATGGCCCTGCCCCGCCGCCATGTTCACGGTCGGGAACACGGTGAGCTGCTGGCCGTAGCCGGCCGAGAATCTCGACATGGCGGCGATCAGGTTGTCCCTCGTGAGGTTGGCGAAGCTCCCGACCGAGAGCATCGCGTTGTAGACCACCTGCGACACGCCGTAGATGAGGAGCTCGATGTCGCGTTCGGCCGCGGGCGCATCGGGAGCTGGGTTGCTCTGGCCGCTGAAGTCCGCCGGCTGGCGGTCCAGGCCCATGTAGGGCGACAAGAACGCGGCCTTGATGTTCGGTTGCTCTCCGCACACCGGGGTGGCCACGAGGTCCTCGCCGTTGGTGATTCCCGGTCCGACCCAGTCGGGGGTGAACAGCGATGTCGAAGCGTCACGGACCATGGCGATCCAGAAGTTCGGGTCGACGTCGAGGTACACCACCTTGGCCCCACACGACTGGATCGCGCTCGTGTAGTGGCTCACGTCGGAGTCGCTGTAGTACTTCGGCGGTCTCGTGGTCTTGGGGTCGCAGTAGCTGATCCCCTTGCTTCTAAGGACCTGGACGATCGCATTCGTCGTGTCGTCGAAGTTGGGCGTGTTCTCCGTGACGATTGCCCACTTTTGGTTGACGTCAGCTCCGTAGAGCTGGCTCGCCATCGCAAAGACGTTGGCGGACTGTGCCGCGTAGCTCTGGCTGAGCGCGAAGTAGTACGGCAATCCGTTCAGTCCGTTGGTCGTGACGCCCGCCGAGAAGTAGGGCGTATGGGTGCTTGCAAGGACCGGGTCGGTTCCGCACGCTTGGATCTGATCGGTGCCCGCCCCGCCTATGACGAACAGGTCCTGGCGGGACATCGACTCGCACACCTGCCGAGCCACCGACGGGTTGTACTGGTCGTCGGCGAACTGCATGACTACCTGGTGCCCGAAGACCGTGTGGTTCTCCCAGAACAGCTTCACGCCGGTGGCGAACGCCTGCAGGGGAATGGGCGCAGCCCCCGTCTCGGGCGCGTGAAGCCCCAAGTAGATCACCCCGTTGCGGATGCCAATCGTCTCGAAGGCCGCCTGGCCCGCTGCCGCTCCTCCGCCGGCCGCGCCGCCGCCGGTGCCTCCTGCCGTGGCGGCCCCGCCACCACTCGCTCCTGCCGCGCCCGACCCGCCGGCCGCGGTGCCGCCGCCCGCAGCTGAACTTCCGTTCGCAGCTGCGGCCCCGCTAGCCGATGCCGAACCGGCAGCCGTTCCGCCTCCCGAGGAGGATCCCCCGCCGGGGCCGATCGACGATGCACCGGCCCCCCCGCCAGCGGTAAGGGAGCGGCTCAGGTCGCCGGCGGACCCTGAGGCCAGCCCGCACGAGGTGCACAGCAGGCCGAGCGCTGCCACCCCTGCGATTACGTTCCGGCGGCGCGGCCGCTCAAACATGTTGGTCATTGTCTCCAGGTCTCCTGACTTCAAGGCCCGCCATCCGCCTGTGCCGGGCCGTCTTCTTGCCGGGCGGCGAGGTGCGACAGCAACTTTCCGACGCCCCGCTCGGTGGTCGCGAGCGACATCTCGGGAGGCCGCCGAAGCTCCAGCATGCACACGCCGACCAGCGCAGCCAGGAGGGCGGCCACTATCCAGAAACCCGCGGGCGGCGTGCTTGTCGCGGTGTGGTGTGAGGCCGCCGCGGACTTGACCCGCTGCGGAGTCGTCGCGGAAGGAAGAGTTGATGCGACCGGCGGCGTTGCAGTCGCCGGCGGTGTGCCCCCGGTTCCCGTGGCGGGGAGTATCGGGGAGGCCGGCACCGATGGAGCTGCAACCCCCGAAGGACCCTCCGGCGACGGGCCGTTCACCACGGCAGGGGTTTCATTCCCGATGGAACTCCCGCCAAGTCCCGAGGGCGGCGGGGAGTAATCGACGGTGGCTTGGATCTTCTCTACCGCCGAGGACGGCCCGAACACGACTTGATAAGCGGTCGAAGTGTTCGACGGATCATCGGTGATGGCGACGCCGAAGTTCTGACCGTTGGCGACCCAGGCGGACGCGATTGAAGCGATGTCGACCGTATACGTCTTGCCTCCGTCACCACTCGATACTTTCGGCGCGCCTGGATCGCAGTGATCGGCCGGCTTCTGACCGTAGGGCTGGGGACCCGGAGCCGCTGGCCAAGGTTGCTGCGGCGAACAGGCGACGATGGGAGGAACGGTGCCGGCCGGCACCAGGCTTTGGGCGGAGGGGTCCACAGGAAGCGAGATCTTGAACGACGAGATCGTCGAACCCTGAGGAATCGAGCTCACGTCGAACTCCAAGTAGGTTTCCGCCGGCGCCTGACCCTGCACTTCGGGTCCGCCGACGGCCAGATCACCGGAGGGGACGGCGGGGTCCGGGACGGTTTGAGGAAGACTGACCCCGCCCGGGGGTGACGCTTCACCCTGCCAGAACCACGTCGATTGGACGAGCGACACGGTCGGCGCGGACTGAGACTGTGCCCCCGGGGAGAGAACCGTGACCCATAGCGCGAACGCGAATCCCAAGGTTCCGGTCCCCGCCAGGATCGTCTTCACCTTCAGCAAGTACCGGCCTCTCAACAACTCTTCGAGCGCCAAGACTCTATAGCTGTTTGACGGATTTGTCCCATCCGGGGCATTCCGACCCGTTTGATGTCGCGGTCGGCCGAACCGGGTGGACATACTCGTGCGATGAGCGAACCTGGATTCGGCGGATTGATCGGGCGTACCTGGCGGCAATCGAAGCCGTGGTGGCCGCCTGAACCCGAGCTGCCCGCGGGGGCGCCCAACGTGGTCATCATCGTGCTCGATGACGTCGGTTTCGCGCAGCTGGGGTGTTACGGCTCCGACATCGACACTCCCGTGTTGGATTCGCTGGCCGCGACGGGGTTGAGGTTCTCGAGCTTCCACACCACCTCGCTGTGCTCTCCGACGCGGGCTTGCTTGTTAACCGGCAGGAACCATCACTCGAACGGGATGGGACGTATAGCCGAGCTGTCGACCGGCTTCCCGGGATACTGGGGGCGCATCCCGAGGTCGAACGGCCTGCTCTCCGAGATGCTCGCCTGGCACGGCTACGCGCCCGTGGCTGTCGGCAAGTGGCACCTCACTCCTGACAGGGAAACCCACCAAGCCGCTCCTCGCGACACCTGGCCGTGCGCGCGCGGGTTCCAGCGGTGGTATGGATTTCACGGGGGCGAGACCCACCAGTTCGTTCCCTCGCTGTTCCAGGACAACCACGCGGTGGAACCGCCGAGGTCGATTGCTGACGGCTACCACCTCACCGAGGACTTGGCCGACCGGGCGATCCGTTACCTGGGGGAGATCCGATCCGCAGCCCCCGACGTTCCCTTTTTCCTTTACTTCGCGACCGGGGCGTGCCACTCGCCGCATCAGGCGCCGAGGCCGTGGATCGACCGGTATGCGGGCAGCTTCGACTCGGGATGGGACCAGTGGCGTGAACGTACCTTCAAACGCCAGATCGAGCTCGGCCTCTTCGATGCGTCCGTGCCGATGTCGCGGCGCCCTCACTGGGTGCCGGCATGGGACTCGCTCGGCGACGACGATCGGCGGGTCGCTGCCCGGTTCATGGAGTGCTTCGCGGGGTTTCTTTCGCACGCGGACGCGCAGATCGGTCGCGTGCTCGAGTTCGTGCGGACGCTCGGCGAGTGGGACAACACCCTCGTCATAGTTGTCTCGGACAACGGAGCGAGCGCCGAGGGCGGCGCGCTCGGCTCGATCAACGATGTCAGGACTTGGAACGCCGCCCCGGCTGGGCCCGAGGAGTTACGCGCCCGAATCGACGAGCTCGGTGGTCCCACCGCGCACAACAACTACCCGTGGGGATGGACCATGGCCGGCAACACACCGTTCAAGCGCTGGAAGCGGGAAGTCCATCAGGGAGGTATAGCCGATCCGTGCATCGTTTCCTGGCCCGCTCGCTTGCCGTCGGACGGCAGCATCCGCCGGCAGTTCGCCCATGCGATCGACATCGCACCGACGGTCCTCGACCTCATCGGGATCGACGCGCCTCCGGAGATATCTGGCATCGCGCAGTCGCCTATCGAAGGTGTGAGCCTCGTTCCGGTGCTGGACGACCCGTCGTCTGATGGGGTTCACGCGACTCAGTACTTCGAGATGTTCGGCAGCCGGGGCATCTACCACCGAGGTTGGAAGGCGGTGACGTTTCATCCGTTCGTCGATCTATACGGAGAGGGACTCGACCCGGACGCGTCGTTCGACGAGGACCAGTGGGAGCTTTTCAACATCGTCGACGATCCCGCAGAGACCCGCGACCTGGCCGAGGCCGAGCCTGATCGTCTTGCTGAGATGGTCGACATTTGGTGGCAGGAAGCCGAGAGGCACAAGGTGCTCCCGCTCGACAACAGGTTGCTCGATGCATTGGTCGATCCCCGGCACCAACCGCCGGATCGCCAGCGACAGTTGATATGGCCCGACGGAGCGATCGTCCCGGAGCTACAGGTGGTCAACATGCGCAACCGGGCCCACGTATTGACCGTGCACGTCACCGTTCCGGATGGTGGGGCCGAGGGCGTGATGCTCGCGATGGGGACAGCATTGGGCGGGTGGAGCCTCCATCTGCTCGAAGGCCGCCCCCGTTATGTCAACAACTTCCTCGGCGCCGAGCGGCACGTGATCGAGTCCAGCGCGGTGCTACGCGAGGGCCGGCACGCGTTGTCGTTCGAATTCGAGCCGCTGGAATCCAGCTCGTTTCACTGTGGCGGGCACGGACGCCTGTCGGTCGACGGAGTTCGCGTCGCCGAAGGGCGCATCGAACGAACCGCCTTCTCGCGTTACAGCATCACTGGCGGCGGGCTGACCTGCGGGTGGGAGCAGGGGCCGGCGATCGGAGACGGTTACGAGGCGCCCTTCCGTTTCACCGGCGAGCTGCACCACGCGGAGATAACCGTTGACGGTCAGGTCTCACGCGATCCGAAAGCCGAGTTCAACGCGATCATGTCGGAGCAGTGATCGCCTCCAGTCACTCGCCTTTCATGTCACCGGTCCGGCGGCGCTCCGAGCACCCCGTTGAGGTAGTCGTTGGTGAACACGCCCCGCGGGTCGACTGAGTCTCTCAGCGCCACGAACTCGTCGAACCGCGGGTACCGGCAGCGGAGAACTTCGGCGTCCATTTCATGGAGCTTTCCCCAGTGGGGGCGGGGTTCGAACTCGTCCAGCGCGGACGCGACCAGACCGAAGTACGCGGTGTAGTCCTCCCCGGCGGGAAGGTGGAACGCCAGGTAGGCCGACTCGCGTGCGGAGGCGGTCGACAACGGGATGTCGTCGGCCGCAGCCACCCGCAGCTCGACCGGGAACGAGATGTCCATTCCGCTGGCTTCGATCGCCTTGACGACAGTTTGAATTGATTCGACTGCGCTCGCCCTCGGTACGGCAAGCTCCATCTCGCAGAATCGAACCCGGCGTGGTGAGGTGAACACTTTGTAGGACAGATCGGTGAACACCCTTGTCCCCAGTGCCTTCGAGGCGATCCGGTTGAGCGGCCGGATTAGAGACTTGCGTCGCTTGCCGAGCGCGATCGTCCAGCCGAAGACGGTGTTGGAGAGGAACTCGTCGTCGAGCCATTCCTTCCACCCGGACAGTGGGTCGAGACCTTGATGGAGCGGCCTGCGCGTGTTGCGCTTGGTAAGGGTCGAGCTGGTGTGCGGAAACCAGTACGCCTCGAAGTGGTCGTACTCCTCGGTCAGCTCATCGAACCGTCCGAGCAGCTCGTCGAGCGGCATCGGGCCTTCTTCGGCTGTGATGGCGAACAGGGGGACCGTCCTCAACGTGACCGCGGTGATCACTCCGAGGGCTCCCAGACCGACGCGGGCGGCAGACCAGAGCTCGGGGCGCTCGTCGGGCGAGCACGTGACCACAGAACCGTCCGCCAGAATCATCTCGAGGCCGACGATCTGCGTGGCGATGCCGCCGAAATCCCTGCCTGTTCCGTGCGTTCCAGTCGACACTGCGCCGGAGATGCTCTGCACTTCGATGTCGCCGAGGTTGGTCATGGCGAGACCCTCGCCGGCGAGCAGCTCGTTCAGCCGGTGGAGCCTGGTTCCGGCCTCGACGGTGACGGTCCCGGTGTCGCGGTCGACATGGCGGAGGCCGGTGATGTTGTCGAGGAGCAGCTGCACATCCTTGGGCTTGCCGATCCCGGAAAAAGAGTGGCCGGCGCCGATGGGTTTCACCTTCTGACCCCGTTCGGCGGCTTCCCGCACGGCCTTGGCGACTTCCTCGGTGTCCCGCGGCTCAATGACGGTCACGCCGTCGGCGCGCTGGTTGCCGGCCCAGTTGGACCAACTCGTCATACTCGCCGACCCTAGCCCTGATCCCGACTCAGGTCGTCGGAGGCCCCTACCATCTGCCCTGCCAGGGTGGTGACAGCTCGCCTGTTCTGTACTGGATCACACTGGAGGGCTACGTCGGGGTTGTGGGTGTCAGACTCTCGCTATGGGACGAGAGGGACCTTTGACCACGTGAGCTGAGGGCCCGGCTTCGAACCGCCTTGTGCTCGAATCTCTTCATGGATCTCAATCAGGTGACGATCGGATCGACCGACCTCGAGCGAGCTCAGAAGTTCTACCTGACGCTCGGGCTGCGTCTGATTGTCCGCAACGACCGGTACTTGCGCTTCGAGTGCCCTGACGGGGACTCGACCTTCTCAGTGGAGTTGAGTGCATCTCCTCCCCCAGGTAGCAGCGTGACCATCTATTTCGAGTCGGCTGACCTTGACGCGTTGTGTGAGCGACTCCGGACGCAGGGAGTGACCTTTGACCAGGAGCCGACTGACATGCCTTGGCTGTGGAGAGAGGCGCGTTTACGCGATCCAGACGGTCACCAGTTGTGCCTTTTCCGTGGCGGCCAAAACCGAAAGAACCCGCCTTGGAGAATCAACTGATGTCGCCATTTTGCATTCGGGGCCAGGATCGTAGAGCGCCCGGATCGCGCGGAGTATGTGCCTGGTAGTCGATCGTCCAGAATTTGGCCACGGTGATCCGAAAGCGAGATTGGCTAGACCCCAAAGGGTAGGACCGGCTCCACTAAAGGGAGGGATGATGCCTGGAAGCATCGATGAGGCGAAGCTGGGCGAGTTCATGGGCCGAATGGCCGGATTCATGACCGGCGGAGCGCTGTGCTTCGGCGTATGGCTCGGAGACGAGTTGGGCTTCTACCGAGCGCTGGCGGACGGAGTTCCGCGAACCGCGGATTCTCTGGCCGCCGCCACAAATTGTCACCCGCGTCTGGTCCGAGAATGGGCCGACGGTCAGGCCGCCGCCGGATTACTCGAGCTGGACCCTTCGAACAGCACTTACTCGCTTTCACCTGAGGGAATCGCCGCGTTGGCGGACGACTCCTCGCCTGTCTTTGTGGCGCGAGGAATGAACGCCTTCTTGTCGATATCAATCGACCACGCCAAGATCGCCGACGCCTTCCGCAGCAACGGGGCCATGGCCTGGGGTGACCATCACCCTTGCCTATTCTCGGGCACCGAATGGTTCTTCCGCACCGGTTATCGCGCCTACTTGCCGACTGATTGGATACCAGCGCTGGATGGGGTTGATGCCAAACTGAAAGCCGGTGCGTCTGTCGCCGACATTGGCTGCGGCCACGGTGCATCCGCGGTGGTTATGGCGAAGGCCTACCCGAACTCGACGATTTCTGGCTTCGACTATCACCCCTCGTCGATAGACACCGCCCGCAAACGCGCGGCGGAGGCCGGTGTGGCCGAGCGGACCAGCTTTGAGGTGGCTGACGCCAAGGGCTACCCAGGAAACTTCGATCTGGTCTGCTTCTTCGATTGCCTGCACGACATGGGCGATCCCATCGGCATAGCCAGCTACGCCCGCGAGCACCTCAACGCTGACGGGACCGTGCTACTAGTCGAACCCTTCGCTCTCGACGACAAGCCGACGAACATTGCGGACAATCCCATGTCCGCACTGTTCTACACGGTGTCATCCGCGATCTGCACCCCTAACTCACTTTCCCAAGATGTCGGGCTCGGTCTCGGTGCCCAAGCCGGCGAAGCACGCTTGCGTCAGGTCTTTAAAGACGCCGGGTTCAGCCAATTCCGCCGGGCTGCCGAGACTCCGATGAATCTCATCCTTGAAGCCAGGGTCTGAGGAGTACCACGTTCAAATCATCTACATCTGGCCTGCGGCTATGGCCGGCGGCCGTTGGGCATCAGGTCGGACTCGCCCCATTGGTCGAGCGAGTTCAACTGGACGTGGGTGCCGGTGGACTCGACGATCTGGCCCCCTCCGACGAACAGGGCGGCGTGGTATACGGAGGTCCAATCGGATTGGCTGGATCCCCAGAAGACCAGGTCGCCGGCCTGGAGGTCGGACAGCGCGACTGGCACACCGGCGGTGTGGTATTGGTCGTTCGCCACTCGGGCGAACCCGATTCCGGCGCCGTGCTCCCACGAGGCGAGCGTTAAGCCGCTGCAGTCGTAACCTACGGGGCCGTTTCCGCCCCAGATGTAAGGCTTGCCAAGCTGGGCAAACGCGAAGAGCACTGCCTTGTCGCCCGGCGTCACCTGGCGAAACATCAGCGCCTGGGTCGGCGGACTGCCCGAGGCTTCGCCGAAGGCCCTAGCGGTCCCGTTCTGGTCGAACAACCAGTAGCCGGCATTGTCCGGAGACGGGACGAGCTTCTCGGCCGGGTCCGGCGTCGGGCTTGATCCCGCCGAGCCGTAGAAGGGGGCGTCGCCGAAGGTGAAGATGCCGCCGTCGGAGGCGACGAGCCAGTACCCCTTGCCGTCGGGTGTGGGCGCCATGTTGACGATCGGCTTGTTGAGATGGATGTTGCCGGTGGAGCCGTAGAAGGGGGCGTCGCCGAAGGTGAAGATGCCGCCGTCGGAGGCGACGAGCCAGTACCCCCTGCCGTCGGGTGTGGGCGCCATGTCTACGATCGGCCGGTTGAGGTGGACGCCGTCGAGCGATCCGTAGGCAGCCGCCGTTCCGAACGCCCACACCCCGCCCGTCGGGGAGACCAGCCAGAAGTTCGTCTGCGGGTCGACGCTGGACGCCAGCGACACTGGTCCAACCGAGCGCGACCGCGCAGACGCGAAAGGGAGCGCGACGAGTGCGACGGTCAGAATGACGCGCACGGCCGCCCGGAGCCGCCTGATATCCACGGACCTTGTGTCGGCCGCCCCGGCCCGCTAGTTGAGCGGCACAATGCCACGAACGAGCCCTAATCAGAGGCCGGCAGCGTACGCTGACCCACGTGGAGATTGACGCGGCGCCGATGCGTTCAGACGCGGCCCCCTGGCTGGTGGTGTGGGGTCAGCCCGGGCGTTCCGATTGGAAGGTCGAACGCGTGACGGCTTTTGACGACGAGGAGGCGCTGGTCCGCGCACGGGAACTCCACTGTGAGTTGGGGCGACCCACAGCGGCGTTTCTGGCACGCCCGGTCTTTGGGCCATGGCTAACCCGTGAAGGTTCCGCCAGGGCCTAGGTGACGCGTCTCCTCGCCGGTTCCAACGCCGTCTTCTTCCGGCGCGTGCCTTGACTACTCGGAAGGCGGCGGCTCCCGTCGAGACTCTTCGAGGATTGCCCGGAACGTGGGGCGGTAGAGGGTTACCAGAAGGATGCCGACAACGATCAGCAGGACCTCGTCGATCCCGAAGTCGGGGACCGGGACGGCCTTGATGACCAGCGCCACTCCCAGCACCCACCGGAGCGGGCGTGGCAGCCGATCGTCGGTGGCGCACGCCTTTGCGACCCTGACCAGGTAGAGGAGCTGCTTTCGGAACGTGAGCGCTATCACAAACGTCGCGCCGGACGCCGTCAGTACCCAACCCCACCATGGCACGCCGCAAAAGTAGACCCTGCCGTGACGGCGACGGCGACGGGCTCCGGCGAGCGGATCGCCTAGTTGGGCCGATTTCGTACCTCGGGATGGCGAAACCAAGTAACGGCAATCCCTTTGCCGCCTTCGCCCGTACAAATAGGGCAAAGTCCACAAAGGAGGGACCGGAGTGAAACGACTTCTCGCAGGATTTGTTCTCGGCGGCATTGCATCAGTCGCGCCTCTGGCGGTCGGGGTCGCATCAGCGACTCCGAGCCCGAACGGACCCGGCCAGCCCGGCTCGGTCGGTGTGGTGACATGCTCGGTGTATACGACGAAGAACGGCAACGCGGTGAACGCGAATGGCTCGCCGTTCAACCCGGTCGGCAACGCCGGCAATCACTACGCCGGTAACCCAGGCACTCCGTCGACGCTCAACTCAAACAGCCCGCACGCGGTGTCCGAGTACGACATCGCCTGCTTCCAGAACACGACCCACTAGCTCGCGGTCCGGCTCGAGCCCGGGCACGGTATGCGTTGCCCGGGCTCTCCTCTGAACAATCGGTCTCGGAAGTTGACGCGGCAATGTATTGAGACAAGCGGATGTTCTGCGGGAGATCGCGGACGGGGTCTACCGAACTCCTCGCAGCGACTGAAACCCATGACGGCAGACAGGCCGTCCGGATACCGAACGCCGGCTGCGAGCGCCCTGGTTGGCGCGATCCATAATCAGATGCGCTCACGTTTTCGTGGCGCGACCGCTTGGAGCGGACCATCGATCGAACTTCTTCTATGAGACGAGGCCGAACTCAGAGGTCAGCAAGTCCAGGTACCCTTCAGGTGAATCATGCCTGCGCTTCCGCCGTCGAGTTCCGCATCGATAGTGCCCGAGGTGGTGCCATTCGCGCTCGCGGTTCCCGAACCCAGAGCCGACGAGGCCCCGTACCGGTTCGCGTAGTCCCCCTTGATCACAACACTGGCTTCGCCCTGCGAATGCGAGTCACCAAATGCGATTGATGGTTGGCCGCCAACGAACATGAGATCGCCGGAGATCTGGCCCGTCCCGTTCACAGTCCCGCCCCAGGTAAGTTGCACGCCTTGCTTGGCTCCGGTCGTGATCGGGGTGCATCGCAGAGAGCCGCTATGAACCGGGCCAGTAACGGTTTGGCCCTTGTACGTACCGTCGACCGTGAAGTTCACGCCAGTGTTTCCCCCGGCTACGAGTGTTGTCTCTGAAGCTGTCGATGTGGTTGTGCTCGTCGTGGTGGTCGAGCGAGTGGTTGAGGTAGCTGTCGATACGGTTCCTTTTGAGGTTTTGGCGGAACTGCCGCAGCCACCCACGATCACAGAGAGCGCGACCATACCGGCACCCAACGCACGAGTACGGGCTGTCATGACGAACCCCCTCGGTCCAAAGCCCGACTCAATGTAACACCTGGCCAAATCGCTCCGGTTCTAAAACAAACCTAAGTTCATTTCCCTTCCGCAGATGAGCCGATTGGTCCACAGCTAATCCTGATACTTCTCCCGCTCGACCCGTCGCGACCATCATTTCTCGTCATGAACCGACATGCCGCGGACGGGCGACGCCGAGCACGGATCACCCGTATAACAATCCATGTGTGAGGCTCTGGCGTTTGTCGGGCACAGGCCAGCGTGAACGGCGGAGGGGCTGCCGCCATGAAAAGGTTGGGAGTGAGCGGGGGAAGCTGGTGTCGTCGTGGGCGTTTGGGGGCGGCATCCCCTTCGC